>DUUN01000234.1 GCA_012841535.1 Gallicola sp.
GTGATGATTCGTAACGGTAAAAAGGAGAGGATGCTTATTGTTTGTAGGGAAATATGACATCTCAAGTTAATACAAAAAAGAAAGGAGTAATGTAATGTAATGAAAGTATTAAAGAAGAGTAAAGGATTTACTCTGGTAGAACTCATTGTTGTAATTGCAATTATCGGTATACTGGCAGCGGTATTGATCCCTTCTATTTCTAGTTATGTTGACAAAGCAAAAGAATCAGCTGCATTACAAGAAGCTGAAACTATGAAGACAGCGTATACTACTTGGCAATTTGAAAGAATTGATTTTGATGCTACGAATCCAGCTAAAGATAATTTTTTGGTGTATGCAACCAACATGAAATTGCTTTCGGGTTCACAAGACATTATGGAAAGAACAGTTGGAGAAGGATATGAGGGAGGCTTTATTTTTCAGGCAAATAATGGAATTCAAATTGAAGCTGTGTATAATTCTACATCGGAAAGTCTTACATTGTCTATAGTGAAAGAGTAGGAGGGGGATAACATGAAAACATTAATTTCAAAAAAAGGCTTTACTCTAGTTGAATTAATAGTTGTCATTGCTATTATTGGAATTTTAGCTGCAGTATTAATTCCTACAATTTCTAGTTTCATTGAAAAAGCACGTTATTCAAATGATGTAACTGATGCAAAGAACATGTCAACAATTTTGCAAGCAAATGCAGTTGATCTTGATATGTCAAAACTTGAAGCTCCAGATATCAGAAATATTATCAATAGTTCTGATAAGAATTATACTTTCGTTCCAAGATCCAAAAATGCCCATTTTTGGTACAATACAGAAACTGCTAAAATTGAAGTAACTGATTCACTAGAAGCATCTCAATTATATGCTGCTGTAGGTTTTACCCCAAGTTCAATTGAAGAAGTATTTGAAGGAAAATTATATTTGAATATTAATGGTGAATTAGCATCCGCTTTGAATATGATTAGAAATATAAGTTCGCAAGGTCAATTTTATCAGTTAGGAACGACATATAATGGCCTCAATATTTCACATATTATTAATGAATTTGATCCCAAAAAGACATTATATATAAATCAACAAGGTGGGTTTACTGATATTTCACAAGCCAATAAAGATATACCTATTGAAAACTTCGTATTCGCAGATGGAATAACTGTTATACCTAACATGTCAACTTTAATGCAAAGTATGGATGCAATAGGTAAAAAATTTGCTCAAGGTGCAGAGTTGACTATACCAAATAGTGTACAATTAATAATGTCTGGCGCATTTGATCAAGCGGGTGCATTATCACAACCAGTAAAATTCAATGTAAGCAAAAACTCTGCAGATAAAATTCAAATATTAGAAAACGCATTTAATACTGTAACTGAATCAACAAATTTTGTCGCAAAGTCAAACATAACATATGATGATTATTTTGATAAGGTAAGATATGGCAACGAGTTTGTAGATGTTCATATTTATCTTAACAACATTGCATTATATGTAAAACCGCTTTCCGTTCAATTAGAAGAAAGAGAGGATAGTAATAATATACTAAACTCAACTAGACCTACTCCTGTGGACATTGATCCTTATTATTATGATAAAACCAATGGGTATATTATTTTTAATACCTCTTCCGAAGCTGACAGACATTCAATTGCTGTAGATGCGTCTCAAGTTGAACAAAGATTATTGTTAGATTGTACACAAATAAAAAACAATTCTTTAAGTGATACTAATTCATACAAGAAGTTTACTATAATAAACAAACAAATTGATGCAAGCGATTATGTAAAAGCTACTTTAAATACTGAACGATTAATGGTGGAATTTCCTAATATAACTAAAATTTCAGCCAATTTCTATTCAAATCTTAGTGGAGGACATAGTTTTATCAATATAATTGCATCAGATCCTACGGGAGTAATTGTTGACTTAACAATAAAAGTACATTCAAAATAAAAAAAGGAGAGAAAGAAATGAAAAAAATTTTAAATGTATTTTTGGCTTTATTAGCCTTGGTATCATTAACAGCGTGCTTTGCAGTTAATGAAGTAACTAGTATTGAATTCACAAACGCACCTTCTGCCTCATATGAACAAGGTGTAGAAGTAGAAGCTGAAGACTTTTCTGTTATTATTAGTTTCCAATTTGGAGACTCTTTAACTCTTAAACTAACAGATCCTAGATTAACAGTTACAGGTTTAAATGGAGATTTGCTTGATACAAGAACAATTGGCCGAAAAACAATTAATATTTCGTATCAAGGATTTAGTGTTTCTGTATCTTATGAAGTTGAAGGCGTTTATTTAACATATTGGGATGCTGAAGACAATAGAGCATCAACAATAACAACTTTAGAAACTTTTGAATCACATTCAGCAGGTTCAGCAGGTATTAGAAATGAAGCTGAATTAGCTCAATTTGCTTATTTGGTAAATCAAAATCCATCTGCAACTAGAGGTAAGACATACTCTTTATTGGGTACATATACTTTTGATTTAAGTGCACACGAATGGATTCCTATTACTGGATTTGCAGGTACGCTTGACGGAGGCGGTGCAATAATTAAAGGATTAAAAATTTCTGACGGAACTGATGAATTACCTAATAAGGGATTTATCGGATCGACTGATGCATATCATAAAGATAATAATCCTAATGCTAAAGTCATTGTTAAAAACCTTACTTTTGAAGAGGTTTTTATTAATAGTGTTACTGATGGCCTAGGTGAAACTAATAAAAACTTCGCTGCTGTTATTGGAAAGACCGAATGTGAAACAGAAATTACTAATGTAATTGTTAAAAACTCCATCTTTGTAAGTCATGGCCGTTTAGCTGCAATTGTTGGTCAATCAAACGGTGGAAAACTTACAATTACTAATTCAAAGAGTTTATACAATATATTTACTGCAGTAAATGGTTATGCCGCAAAATCGGCTGATGGAAATGGCGATAAGGTAGCAGGATTGGTCGGTCAAGCACAAAAGGAAATTATTATTACAAATAGTTCTGTCGAAAATGTTACTGTAAATGGAACAAGAGATTTAGGTGGTCTTATTGGTTTTGCAGGTGCAAAAACTACTCTAGTCAATAACAATGTTGATAATACAATAATACAAGCTTCTGTTCCAGGTGGAATGCTACCTACAAAAGGTACAAGAAGTTTAGGAGTTTTCATTGGGACAATACAATCAGGAGAAAATAGTAGTGTAGAATTTGGTGCTGATAACACATATTCAAATGTTCAAACATTATCTAATACCAACTATCAAGAGTTATCAGTAAAAGGTGTATTGTTTGGTGGTATAAGATCAACTTCAAATACAACTATTCGAAAAGCACAAAGTGAAATAAAAATTGGAGATAATACATACCTCATCACTACCTTAGTGTCACCAAATGCTGATAACATTCCAGAATTTGCAGCTCAAGTTGCTGAAATTACTGAATTTTTATTAGCAGTATACAATGGAGAATCTCCAGCCGTTCCTACAGCTAAAAGTCTTATTAAAGTTGAACTAAAACCAGTAGCGTAATTCTTAAATACAATATTATAATAAGATACTTAGTTTAGAGAATAACTTATTAGAACGTTATAAATACTTTCTTTGTGACCGTCCTAAGAAACAGCTATTTATGGTATGTAAGTTACGAACACTCGATTCGTATCGAAACTACCTATTATGGGTGTAATTTCAAAACGTCACGAATATGGTAGCCTTACTATCAGATAAAAAAGCGGTAACAACAACACAAAAAGCGGTGGAGGCTTTATGCTTTCCATCGTTTTCTTATGAAGTTAATATAAATGACTAATCATTTTATTAAATAACTTGGAATAACCTTCCTATCATGTTATAATTATTGCGAAAAATATATGTAAGGGAGAAAATTTATTATGAATAAACTATTAAACGTTCTTATTATTTGTGCTATGGCATTTACGTTAAGTAGTTCAAAAGAGGGATATGTTTTTATCGGATGGAGTACAACACCAAATGGTGATGCTGAATGTGAAGATGGTTCTACCTTTTCAAAGAAAAAACAAATCATGTAATAAGGAGGGATGATAATGAATAAAATCAAAATTCAAATCGAAGATTTATATAAACTTCATATTGCTGCAGATGATTTGCAACATGGTATAAAAGTAAAAGAATGGAAACTGTTCGAACCTTCACAGTTTATATATGCATATTTTGCATTTAATAGTTTTTACTCCATAAACTGGGAGGATTCAATCACAAAACAGGAAATAATAAAATGGGAAATAACTAGTGAAGATAATAATAACAATGAAAACATATCGGAATCTAAAAAAATCTCTTCTTTTATTCAATTTATATATAATTCATTCGTAGATGAAAGTTTAAGTAGTGAAGAAAAAGAAAACTCAAAACAAGTTATTTCATTAGATTTTAGTTCCAAATTAAAAAAGCGTTTAAAAGATAAAGTAAATTTCGATTTATACGACATTATTGTAGACATTAATATAAACGAAGAAATGAAAAGGAGAATTATTAATAAATACAATGCATTGGTAAACACCGAATTAATTGGAAAAAAATTTCGAAGAGCATTAAATACAGTATTACTTTTTATCTATAACGTAAGAAATAATATTTTTCACGGAACAAAAAATATAATACAGATGATGGATAATCAACAAAGAAATCGACTGTATATTTATACATCAATTATCTTGACAATAAATGAAATGTTGTTTGATGCTATTGAAAAAAGAATCAATTGGGAGAGGAGAAAAATTGATAGAGATAATAAATATTTTTATAAGGAGACTATTATGAATAAAGAACGAAAGTTTACTCCATCTCAACTTAAAAATCTTAATATACCAGAAGGAATTTTATTTTATCCTTGTTCAGGTAATGACACTTATGAACCTATAAAGTATTTTATTGAACATGTTTCAGAATTTCATTTTGTCGACATTATGTTAACTCCACAATTGCCTAATTTTCGTTGTAGAAACCTTAGAGTTGGAAAATATACTGTTGATTTAGATCTAGTAAAAGATATCACGTCATTTCCTCCATATGACGATAATATTAATGAAGAAAAAATAACTCAATTATCTTTTAGAGGTATCAAGTCTGAAGGATATAAAAGAGATACAGGAAAAATATATAAACATGAGTTGTTTCTAACCAACGATAAAAAAGTAATGGTTTATTGTCATGTCCAAGACGGAATTGCTGTTTTCAGTACATTAGAAAACATATCTATTTTTTTCTTACGTGGAGATAGTAATGGTGAGGGAGGAAGTAATCAAGGATGGTTTCGAAAGAATATTTTCAATTATATTTTAGATAAACTTGTAGATGGTGGATTAATCGTTACAGATGGTTCAAGTAATTATCACACATGTCCAGATGTAGCATGGAAAGGATTATGGGATAAATTAAGTTATGAAAATGGAAATTACAAACCATGTGATTTTTCTTACAATGATCGCAATTTTAAATTTTTAGGTGAATTTGGAGTTAAAAAACGAGGAACTTTAATTTGGCAGGTGGAAAGAATATTGAAACAAGATAATTAGTTTACAAAATATTTTTTAAAGTCATTGAATAGGATCTCTTTTCTAATCTAAATATTTATTCAATGTTTCATAAAGATTTTTGCTATTTTGCTTTCAAATAGAATGGCTGACTAAGGTTACTTCAAATGAAAAATTAATCACTAGCTTCACGAGGTAAGACATGCTTATCAGTACACCCAGATTATGTCGCTTCAAAGAAAAAATGGAAAGCGGAGTTTGAAAACTACTTCTCACCAATTGAAGGCCTTAAGTTTCTCAATCAGGACATCGAGATTGATGCTATTGCCTTTGCACATTATATGACTTTAAAGATTTTTAATGAAAAGTCTGTCATACCAATTGAGATAAAGGAACGAGTTACCGAAAGATTAAATCAAATCAGTAAAATTATAAAGGAGTGATATAATGACTAGAAATATTATTAGAAACCGTCTTTCTTGCGAATTGCCACCAGACGTTCCATATGGTGTTTTATTTTATCCATGTGTGGGTCGTGATACTTATTATCCTATAAGATGTTTGATAGAATATGTGTCTGATTTTCATTTTGTAGAGATCATGGACATCAATATGTTACCTAATTTTGAATGTCGCAAGGATATTGAGTATGACCCCAATAGAAAAACTATACATTTTGATTTAGTAAAAAATGTTGTGTCGTTTCCTCCTTATGATGATAATATTGATGAAGAAAAACTAACTCAACTTCGTTTAAAATTTATAAAACCAGAAGGATATACAGGTAAACGAGGAAAAATTTATAAACATGAATTAATGTTGGTTGATAATAGAATAGTAAATGTTTATTGTCATGTCCAAGATGGACTTGCTGTTTTTACTTCTTTGGAAAATATATCAATTTTTTTCTTGCGAAGAGATAGTCTTGGCGAAGGAGGAAGTGGTCAAGGATGGTTTCAAGAAGAAATCTTTAAGTTGATATTAGATAAACTTCTTGATGGTGGTATTATAGTTACTGATGGTTCCAGTGGTTATTTTACCAAACCAGATGTTCCGTGGAAAGGCTTTTGGGAGAAAAAAGCTGATGATAAAGGGAATAATTTACCAAAAGACTTTACTTACTATGGAAGAAATTTCAAATGTATAGGAATATTTGGTCCGGGTTCTGGACCAACATTAATTTGGCAAGTAAAAAGAATTCAAAAGGATTTAATAACACCTTCTGCTAATGAAATACCCAAATTTAAGACGAACTTAACTTACTTTTCAAAATCAAAAATGTAAATATTTAAAATAAGACGTTACTAGAGGGTTAATTCCCTCTTTTTACTTTTCTCTTTGTTTTTATTATGTTATAATGCACCCGAAGAGTAGTGATGGTATGAAACGCGAAGCACTGTTAGAACGTATTAAAGAAGAGCAAAATGCTTACTTTCATCAAGAGGTATTAAAGTTCTTTAATGACAATAAAGCCTTTATTGTAGAACAGATAACTGACGAAATCAACTACGTTGTCGAAGTAGTAGACTGTGAAATAGAGTTCATTGCTTTGTGGATTGAAACTGAGTCTGTATCAGAGCTTGAGTTTAACGTTGCTGTATCGGTTGATTTACATGTCGTCGCAAGTTATGGAAAGCATGATCACCACGAAAGACTTATCGTTACAGACATCTGGGTAATGGCTCATTGTTCATGTGATGTAAAAGATGGTTTAAAAGATTTTAAGATTCACTACATTGAGGATTATGAGAAATATATGGATTAAGAGGGATTAAGTTCCCTCTTTTTTTTCTTGCTTGCTAGTATCATGAATTTGAATATAAGATTTTGTAGTCTATAGATAAAAAAATTATATAAAATATTTACGATTATACTTTTTTATCATATTGGTGAAAGAAAACTAAAAATATTAATAGAAAAGGCAAATTTTTTAAGAAAAAACTGTAAAAAAGTTAACAAAATGATAGTGTAAAATATTTTGTGTAAATGGATTTGAATATCTTTATTGATATTCTAGTTGAAAAAAAGAAACTCCTAGTGTAAAATTAGTTCGCCAAAACAACATATACAAGGAGTTTCTATGAACAATTTTACATCAAATATCATCAATTGTCTATTGAA
>DUUN01000069.1 GCA_012841535.1 Gallicola sp.
AAAAGAACAATTAAGTTTTCTGATTTATTCGATTGTATGCAAGATTTAACCCATCCTAACAAGATAGGTAAGCATATATGGTATAATAATGGATACAGTTGGTATGGAAAACCAACTAAGCAAGATATTGCAAAACTACAAGATACACTTGAAAATTATATTGATATGTGGAAATAATTCGATAGGCTTATAGCCAGAAAGAGAGGCAATTATGGATAAGTATCAAGTAAGAATTTATGTGAATGGTTTATGGTGGGATAATTCCTATACAACAGATTTAGAAGAAGCCAAACAGTGGGTAAAAGAATTTGAAGATGAGACAATATCAGTTCACGACAGGCTGAATGAAGATGCAGTAAAAGATTTTTTAGAAGAACACGGAGATATTAAAACGGTTAAAGCAGAGATATTTGATATTATTGATAATGTTAAAGTAATGTAATAAATGAAATAGAAAGATAATTTTATCACAAGAAGGGAGATTCATATAATGAATAAGATATTAGAAGCAATTGAACAAAAAATGAAAATGGGATATTCAAGTATTCAATTAGAGGTTGGTTTTGGTTATCCTAGCGAAGATTCTGAAACAGAAGGTTTTTATCTATCTAAATTGAATGGCTGGGGTGCTACACCTATAACAGACGTATTGTGTGGTGAAGAAGAAGTAAATGATCAAGAATTAATTGCAATACTGGATGATATGGATATTGCACATAATTTTTAAAGGCGTGTTTGAAATATTATACTTTAATGTAAAATAAAAGGCAGACTGATAAAAAACAACACTGTAACTATTAACCATTTGAATTATAATTAAAAGAAAAAGGAGGTCTACAATGAATAAGAAAGTTTTAAGCGAATTCACATTTGGAGATGTGAGCAGAATGGTAAAAACAGCTTACAAAATGGCGGATAAGGGAAGGATATATATTCAATTAGAGGATATATACTCAAACAATCCTATGATGTATTTATCTAGAAGCGAAAAACATCAAGGTGGTGGTCGAGTAACATGGGGTTATGTACAACAAGAACACGATGTGTATGCAGAGATATTTACCAACAAGGAAGATGAATACTATTCAAAAGATACTTTCTGCAATAGGCTTTATGATTATATCAAAGAAAGATATTAATTAAAATAATGTAACAGTAACATAAGATGTATTGAAATTTTAATTTAGTTATACTAATTATAAACCATAACATAAGATGTAAAAATAAAAATAGGATAATTATAACATGAATTTGTAATTTTATCGGTTTTATTAAGCCAGAAAGAAGGGTAATTATGAATGATACTATATGGTTAAAATTTAATGATTTAACAGAAGAAGAAAAAGAACAAGCAATAAATAGTTACGTGTGTATCAGATATGAAGAAGAACAAGGTTACTATGATTCAAATGGAGATAAATGCACAGAAGATGAAGCATATAATAGAGCAAAAAACAATATAGATTGTTGTAGTTTTGAACGCATGGAAGATGGTTATATTTTTGTTAATATGTAAAAACATCAATAATAGATTTTATTTTAGTTATCGGTAAACTATAAACCGTTAGAAAGAGAGATAATATGAAAAATTTTAAAATTACTTTTGGTAATGGTACGGTATGGGTAAACGAAGAAGTTGTAACAGTTGAGAATTTCGAGAATGAACAAACGGCTATTGATAAAATGATTGATAAATTAGAAGAAGAAGGAGAAGAAGGTTGTTTCCTTACATGGGAACAAATAAGTGAAGAAGGTGGAGATTATAACGAAGATGAGTATATAATTGGTGGCAATCATGGAAGAATTTTATATCATGGTGGAATACTCAACATTGAATTAATATCAGAAAATGAAGAGTAACAAATTTTATAGCTTGCCTTATATTAGAGGTTATTCAACGTGCAAATCGTAACAAGTCGTATAAGTTTTAAAGTAACTATAAACAATTCAATCAAAAAAAAATGGAGGTAACAAAAATGTTAAAATTAAAAGATACAGGAAGGCTTACAAAAAATATTACAAGCGATATAACAGGGGATATATTAGGAAAAGAAAATAGTCTTGTAATTATTGAAAAATGGACAGATAAAAAACATTTAATAGTAACAGATACAGAAACAAAACAAACATTTAAAATTAAAGAAGAAAATATAAATATTGATTATCCTGATATAACAGAATTATATATACAAGATTTAATTAATAAAGGATGGAAAGAAAGTGAATTAACAAAAGTGATATAACACGTTTCACGGCTTGCCTCGTGTATAAATAGACTTTTAAGCTCAAAGCGTCACTACTCATAATTGGGTAGTGGGTAGTAACATAAATGTAACATTTTATCTTATAATTAGAATGGAGGTTTCAACATGGAAATCACAAAAAATCAATATGTCTTATTTACTGAACTAGATGGAACTATTAGAAAAGTCGGTTATCTTGAAATAAGATATAGTAATAAGCAAAATTCTTTTTATGTCTTTTCTAATCAAGATGAAAATATAAAGCTTTTTAGTAATACCATTATTGATAAACCGATACGCAAGAAAAGAGAATACACCAAACAAACAGATATATCTAAAATGAAAGAAATTTTTCCTATTGGTGAAAATGAAAAATCTTATATTGTATATGACGGAGCAAACGGAAAAATAACAAGAGGTAATACGAAACAATATTATAAGTACTATGCAAAGTCAATTTGTGTAGTAGATAACAATAGGGTATATGCTCCAATATGGGCATAAGAAAGAAGGCAGAATATGAAACAATATAAAAAATAGCAAAGGAGAATAAAAAATGAATAATAGACAGATAGAAAAATTTGCAATAGGTTATCCATATCCAACCGAATATATAGAAATATTACTTAAAAAATATAACTACGATAAAATAAAGGTAAATGAAATATTGTGTAAACCTTATAACGAGGTTATTAAGGAAATACAAAACAAAAGTATTCCACTGTAAAAGGTTTATTATCAATTATGGAAACAAGATATAGAAAAAGAAATGGATTAATATAACATCAATCTAATATTTTATCAAGAAAAGGAGAGTTGAAAAATGAGAAAAGGAACATATTATTTTGTACAAAATGGATGGGGAAATCAAAGAGGAACAGATATAGAAGAGGTAAAACTCACAAAGGATGAATTTTTAGAAAAGAAAAGAAATAGTTGGAACGTTGGAGCATATTTTAAAAAGTATTCTGAAGCATTATATTATACACAAGATTAAACAGAAAGTGAGGTAATACATGAAAAAAGAATATCGTATCACAGGTAGGATCAGAAAAGACGAAAAAAGACACATTGTTGATTTTAACAAAAAATGGACTTTGCAAGATGCACAAAAAAGATTAAAAGAAATAGAACTACAAGAAGAATATAAAAGAAAAAATAAAAAAGTAAAAGCTATTCAAAGCAATTATGATTTATTGGAATTAAAGATTGAATGTAGGGATGTTATTCCGTGGGAAATAGTAGAATAGAATTAAGATTTTATCAAAAAAAAATAGGAGGGTTTAAAAATGACATATGTATACAATAGTCTAGCAAGTGAAATTAAAAGAGAACCAACAAAAGAAGAAATAAAGATTGTAAAAAAACAATACAGATTACAAGATGAGTTATACAAGAAATACAATACTTTTTTATATGATGGTACAAAAGAAAAAATTGGAATGTCTCTTATGATTAAGTTATGGGATAGATACATTAAGGAATTAAAAGAGTA
>DUUN01000330.1 GCA_012841535.1 Gallicola sp.
AAACATTATTGTGAGATTGCTGAAAAACGTATTAATGAACATAAGAAAATATCTTAATATAATAAAAGTCCTATTTTATCGTAAAACACTGTTTTCAAATTTGCATTAATTCACACTTTTTTACACACTTTCGGGGTTAAAATTACACTTTTTACACACTTTTTGAACTTTGATTTTAACCTCAATAAAACGAAAATTTTATATGGACAAACCAATTATAATATGATACAATTATATTAGTGTTTCACGTTGAACAAATTTTGTTTCATACGCAACACTCTTTCACCTTTCTCAGTCAATCTATATTGATTAGGTCGCTGTCTACTAACTACTAACATTTCAAGAAATCCAGCTTCACATAATTTTCTCAATCTACGCATTTTGGATTGATAAGAACTTTCCCAAGGGATATCAGATTGTTCAATGAGTTTTTCTTTTGCAAGATTAAGAATCATAAGATCACGTTTTTGTACCAGAACTCTCATAATAAAACACCTCTATATTGTTGTTTATAATACATATGAAAAACGGGTGGAAAAAATGAGTGTTTTAAAGTTTCACGTTGAACAGTTTTTGTATTATATGAAACACTGTAGGAGGGGAATTAAAATGGAAAAACAAGTCCATGTATAATAACTAAAAATTTTCCAGGTAAAAAACTGGTAGGAATTTGTTTTAATGGTTTTCAAATTCTTGATGGTGAAATTCAAGATTATATAAATAAAGGCGAGGCTGTTTTATATAAACAAAATGAATGGGAATTAGTTTTACAAAGAAAAGAAAATTAAAGGAGTATAAACATGGTTGATTTTAGTAAATTCAATTCACCCGAATATCGTGCTGAATTTGAAAGACGTAAAGCAGAACAAGAAAAACAAGAAGAAATAGAAGAACAACTTCGCCTTAAAACTTGTTGCTTTACAGGACATAGACCAGATAAGTTGGCTGGAGGTTATAACTGGTATCATCCAGAAAATATTGAACTTGGTAATGTGATTAAAACTCAAGTCGTTGAACTAATTGAAAACTACGGAGTGTACCGATTTATCTGCGGTGGTGCTTTAGGTGTTGACCAAATGGCATTTGCTATTTGTCATAAACTCAAGAAAACATATCCCAACCTACATTTGATCTTAGCAATTCCATTTAAGAACCAAGATTGTGTTTGGAAAAACAAAACTGATCTCCAGCGATATGTCCAACAAAAACAACAAGCAGATGAAATTATCTATGTAGATGAATTATGTGATCTTAGATATAAAATTGATGCCGATGTGCCAAAAGGAGATTATCATCCACACAAAATGTCTAGAAGAAACGAGTACATGGTTGACCATTCTCAATATATAATTGCAATTTGGGACGGTAGCAAAGGTGGTACGGGTAATTGTGTCCGGTATGCTAAACAAGCAATAGGGTATCAGAGGATGATTATAAGAATTAATCCTAGACGAAATTATGAAGTTGAGATTTCGTATAGTTAATAAAAACAGCTTTTTATCTCAGAGGTGATTAATGTAGACTGTCACATTTGTAAAAATGAAATGGAATTTAAATGCGAAATTTATGAAGGAGATATTTATTACTGCGAAAATTGTGATCAAGAATATATTGATGACTTTATAAATGATTTTATGTGGGAGTGGGAAGGGAATTTTATTAACGAGTAAAAGAAAGGTTCTATTAAAATGTTAAAATGTATTGGTTTGAAATGTCCATATTGTCAAGAACATCTATTCCGTGAAAGTTATTTAACTTGTAGTATTGATGGAGTTTCTTTCAGAAAAGATGTCATAAGAAAAATTGAATGTTGCCTTGAAGATGAATTAGAAAGTTTACAAAAAGTATTAGTTTTGATTAAAAAAGAACAATAAAAGGATGGTTTTATCATATGGAAGAAATAAAAGCCTATAAATGCAGATGTGGTCACATTTATGAAGATCCAAAATGGATTCATACTTATAAAAAATATGGTAAAGGGAGGATTAAGGATGTATAAATGTATTAAAGCGTTTTATGTCCCTATGTGCGATGATAATGGGTTTACTCTTGAAAATAAGAAATTTTTCATAAAAAAAGGCACAACCTGGAATTTGCCCGAAGATGACAACTACAGATTTGTTGGTGGTGAGATAAGGCTTGAGTCCGATAATGGGGGGTGGGTAGAAATATCAAAGGAAGATTTTAATGAATTTTTTGAGTTGGTTAAAAAGGAGGACTAAATGAACATATACGGACTACCCAATCAAATAGATTTCAAGCAACTTGTTATCAAACCTATTGACGGAGAAATATTCAAGATTGAATATTTGTTTGAGGATCGGATAATTGAAATACCCAGAGCAATGGTTAAATTTGATAT
>DUUN01000329.1 GCA_012841535.1 Gallicola sp.
AATAGGATTCTTGTAATTAAAAATTTGATGAAACCAAAAAATAATTATCAGGCAGCTATATAGCTGCCTGATATAAAAGTAATTTGTTATTTTATTGTATACCAACACTATTTGACAAAGAGCCTTTTTATTTGTAAACTAAATATATTATTTTAAAAATCCTAGCATTTTACCTTTTTCAATGGCATCCTGTGCATTTTCCACATTTAAATTTTTATATAATAAGCCAATATGATTTTTAACTGTTCCAAAGGCCAGTCCGGTTTTTTCAGCAATTTCAGAATAGGTTAAATCATCATTTAGTAGTTCTAAAATCATTTGTCTTCTTGGTGATAGCTTTTCAATTTTTCCTAAAATCTTACTATCATATTCATCAATAATATTTTGAATTATTGTTTGAATATATTTAGTTAGATTTTTGTTGATTTTATTATGGTTAATTAATCCTTGTAAAATAGGATAGGTATGAATTCCATATTTAATAAATTGCCTTGTAAATTTGTAAGGATACGAAATTCGTATAGCTTTTCGTAAATGGAAAAAGGCATCATCAGTTAAATGTTTTTCAGAATAGGCTATACCTAACAATATATTGCTTTCTATTTGATCAAGAGGTCTATTATAATTATTTGCAAATAGATTAAGTTTTTTTCCAAACTCGATAGCATCATCAAATTTTTTTAAAACAATATAGGCATACATCGTTGTAAAATATAAACCTAATTTACAAAAAGAAAGATTTCTTTTTTTAGGTATGTAATTAATTTCCAACCAATTTTCTACATTTTCAAGATTTCCTTGATTTATTTCTCTGAAAATCACCATAGATTTAAAATTGGAATATAAATTATTTGCAGGCCATTTACTAATATAATTTTCTAAAAATTTATATATTTTTGATATTTGTCTATCTGCCCCAAAAGGTATTAATGTACTAATTAATATCATTGAGGCACAGAAAATTATTTCATAACTGTTTTTTTCTGATAGACTATCGTAAGCATCTAAGGCATATTTGGTTGCTTTTAGGATATCGTTTTTTTCATAATAAATTCCTGCTTTTATGCAAGATTCAATAATAGGTGCATCAGCATCTACTAATATGCCATAGGAATTCATTATAGCATCAATATCTTCATCTTTTAGTTCGTGAAATTCTGAATAATCTCTCATAGAGCGATGGAAATATGGTAAATTATGGGTTATGGAAACAACGGATATTTCATTCTTATCTATTTGAAAATCAAAATTATTGATAATATTAACGATTTTCAAAGAAAAATCTATTAGGGATTCATTATAATATAGGCCGACTAAAAAAATAATAGTTTGAATATATTCAGGTGTTTCCTCTATTATTTTAGGAATAATAGAAATTATGGAATTAATACTTTCAACAAAAAGCTTACTATTTCCACTTAAAAAACCATACCAAGTTTTTTCGAAAAGTAAATAATTATTGCTAATTATATCTTCTTGAGGTAAAGGTAAAATTTCTTTTTCTATAAAATTCATATATTTTTCAATAGGAATATGGTTTTCGTATTTGCTACTTTCTATTAAGGAGTTAATTGCATTATTAAAATCTTTATTTTCTAGGTATAATTTTGCTGTAGAAAAATAATCTTTTTGTTCAAAGAAAATTTCGGCTGAAATTTTCCTAGCATTATATAATGTTTCATTACTAAGAATTTCTCTTGATTTTTTTATTAAGTAATCCAAAAATAGATCATGAATAACATAGGTGTTACTGTCTATTTTTAACAGAAAAACACTTTCTCTATGTATTTTCTCCAATATATTTTTAGAGCCCATGTTTCCAGTTAATCGAGTAGCAAGCTCTGGTGTAATTTCATCAATAAAAATTAAATTTAAAATAAAATCAAGAATTTCAGAGTTTTTATTATTATATATTATTTCATCAATATAATTATCTAGATCACTGTATGTTAAAATAACGTGGTTTATTAATTCATCATCTCCAATTAGTAAAGCTTTAATTGTAAGAATCTGTCCTTTAGTAAGTTCGGAAATTCTGTGTATACTCTCACTATTAAATTTTCTGTTTTCATTAATACATAATTCATTGATTTCATCGTAAGAAAAAACCAATTCTTTTGAAGATATAAGGATAACGTTATTACCTAAATTAGGAATAGAAACTCTACTTATTAGTCCAATAATAAGAGAATCATTATTTAAATTTTTTAGTATTAAGGAAAGGGAATTTAAAACTTCTTCGTCAGCTTTATGTAAGTCATCAATAATAATATAATGATTAACAGAGGTATTAGGGATTAATTTAAGTATTTCCAATACTTCTCCTAGGGAATAATTTCCCTTATATGAAAGTAAATGGTTTTTGAATTTTTTGTTTCGTAATATTTTTGATAGGGCATTTAAAAATACTTTTAAAAAAGAAGAAATATCGTTGTTACTTTTGTTTATCGTTATCCAAGCTTTTCTACCTTTTGTCTCAGATAAAAATTGAATAGCTAGTGTTGTTTTCCCGTATCCTCCAGGTGCAATAATTGCAAAATTATTTTTAAATTTATTGATTTTTTTCAACTCATTTATAGCATTACTTCTTCGTATCCAGTCTTTTTGTGCATTAGGAACTTTATATATATTTCTAGCCATGAAACTCTCCTTAACAAGTTTAATATAAAAAAACAATATAAGTATAATTAAAAACATATATATATGAGTAATATTTTAATTAAAAACAATAATTATTATATATAAATATATTATAACAAGTAAGGCTTGAAATTCCAATGTTTATTAAAAATAATATTATGCCAGGCACAAGTACCATGAATTTGACAAGAATATCTTGAGAATATAACATGAAAGTAAGAAGTAGACAGTAAATAAAAGGGTTTACTTTATGTAAATTTAGCAAATTAATATAGCTATTTAGAAAATTTGAAGGATAGGGAAAGTTTATGTAGATCTTAGGAAAACGATAACACCAGAAAGAATAGTTAGAAATCAAGTACATTTTGAAAGCTAAATATTATTTTACCTGAAGGGAAGGCGAAAGTTATGAGAAAAAAACATAAAAACCTATCATTGTTTCTAGTTATTATAATGATGATAAATATTTTTATCCCTTATAGTAACATAAAAGCTGCTAATGATAATGGAGAAGACGTTACTAATAAAGTAACACTAGAGAAGGCAAGGTTATGGGTAATAAAAGATGGTGAAGAAAAACCCCTAATAGATGAAGATGGAAATAAAATAGAACCACAACCTGAAGTTAAAAATGGCGACCCTATAAAAGTAAGGTTTGAATGGTCAATTTCACAAGAAAACCTAGCAGGTACTAAAGCAGGAGATTATTTTACAGTTGATTTACCAGATCCTAGATTTGCAGATATAAAAGTAGACGAACCTCAGGATTTAGTTTGTTCTGATGGCGTAGTCATAGGAACTTATATTATAGTAAACGGACAAATAATAACTACTTTTAATGAAGAAGTAGAAAAAAAATTAGAATTAAAAAATGGTTATTTTGAAGTAAATGGGAACTTAAGTGGAGAAGGAGAGCTACATTTTAAAACGGAAGCCGGAGAAATTATTATAACAGTAGATCCATATGATAAACCACCGATACCAGATCCGGGAGAACCTGACGGAACAAAGGAAATTGATGAGGAAAAACTTGAATTTACAAAAGATGGAAAACAGTATTCAGGAAAAAATGAATTAAACTGGCATGTAAATATAAATTATGACCAACTTGCCAATATGATTGCAGAGAAGGGTATTACACAAAAATATAAGATGACCTTCGAAGATAAGTTAGTAGAGGGTTTAGAAATAGACGAAAATAATATTAAGATTACAGCACCATTATTTGTTCCAACTCCGGAAAAGACAATGAGTGATACAGCTATTACCTACAGGGAAGTGGATATGGGAGAAATAATAAGACCGAATTCTGGAGAAAGCTATGACGAATTTTATAAGCGAATTAAAGAAACAGATACTCCTGTAATAGGAATATTTGAAAACAATATAGTAATAGGATTTGGCGATTTGCCAGGTAATAATGTTACATATGACTCATTGATGCATGAAGGGGAAAGCTTAGAAAAGATTATTGACCAAGCACCGGATGTAATTAGTCAAGAACAAAAAGAACATATGAAGCGTGTTTATAGTAAGGAAGGAAATACAAAGGGACAGGTTCTTGCTTACGATATTTCCTTTGATACCATTGTAACGGATAAGGCAACAGATAAGGTATATACAAATGAAGCAACAATCCGATGGAATGAAAAAGATGAAGATTCATCAAAATGGGAAATTAAATATGATAGTTCAGATGCCGGAGTAGATGCAGTAGATCCGGGAGAGTTACGTATAAAAAAATTAGACGATAAGGAAAATACAATTCCTGGAGTTGTTTTTAAGCTACAAAAGCAGAATGAAGAAGGAAATTATGTAGACTATTCTCCATTAGATAATGGTGGTTTAGAAAGAACTACAAACGAAGAAGGTATTGTAGAATTTAAAAAATTAGTATCTGGATTTTATAAAATAGTAGAAGTAAAATCACCTCTTGGTTATGGAAAACCAATATATGAGCCTAATGAATTCTTTGAAATAAAAGAAGGAGCTAAGGTAGGGGTTTATATGGAGGTAGTAAATCCTATTATAAAACCAACTCAAATTTCAATCGGAGGAAATAAAGAACTAACAGGAAGACAATTAAAAGACCAAGAGTTTAGCTTCCAACTATTGGATAAAGATAAAAATTTATTACAAACGGTAAAAAACAAAGGAGATGAATTCCTATTTGCCGATGTGGAAATTCCAAGTGCTGGAACATATGAATATACCGTAAAAGAAGTAAAAGGTAGTAGTGCAGGTATAACTTATGATGCAAGTATATTTAAGGTAAAAGTAGTAGCAAG
>DUUN01000505.1 GCA_012841535.1 Gallicola sp.
ATATTATGTACGAAAAATATATCATAAAAAAACCAATAAGGCTTATAGAGTTGTTAGGAGGTTATGGAAGTCAACACTTTTCATTAAAATATCTTGGTGCTGATGTAGAACATTGGAAGTTATGTGAATGGGCTGTAAAGAGTATTCAAGCATATAAAGACGCTCATTGTGAAGATGAAACTGATTATTCAAAAGATATGACAAAAGAAGAATTGATTAATTATCTATTCAATAAGGGAATATCACAAAATTACAATGAACCAATGACACTACAACAAATTAAAAGGCAAAATGAAAAGTGGTTAAGGACTGTTTACAACAACATAATAGCAACTAAAAATCTAGTTAATATTCAACAAGTGAAAGGATCTGATTTAGAAATAGTTGATACTGATAAATACGAATACATAATGACTTATTCATTTCCTTGTCAAGATTTATCGTTAGCTGGCAAAAGAGCTGGAATGAGTGATACATCAACTAGAAGTGGTTTGCTTTGGGAAGTGGAAAGAATACTTGACGAGTGTGAGGAACTTCCTCAAGTGCTATTAATGGAAAATGTTCCTCAAGTAATTGGCAAAGATAATGTAGAACATTTTAACAAGTGGCAATTAAAATTAGAACAACTTGGTTATAAAAACTATCATCAAAACCTCAATGGGGCTTTATAGTAGAAATATTATAAATGTATCGAAGTATTAAGCGGGAAAGCTGAAATTGATATATTGTTGCATAAAACAATCTTTTATGGTATAATTATTATAGGAGATGATTTTATGAAAAGAAGTTGGTGGAGTAAAGAAGAATTAGAATATTTAAGAAAAAATGCTAAAAACCAAAGTGTTGAAGAAATGTCTAATTATTTACAAAGAACTCCAAAAGCAATAAGAAATAGATTAGAAATGATAGGAATAAGTTTAAGAGATTTAAAAAATATAAAATTTGAAAGTTGGAGTGAAGAAGAAGATAACTTTTTAAAAAATAATTATCATTTAATGACAGTAAAAGAATTGCAAAAACATTTAGATAGAACAGAAAAAGCAATTAGGTCAAGAAAAAATATTCTTGGTTTAAATAATAAATATGGTAAATTAAGAGAATTAAAAGGCAAAGAATATTATGTAAATAGTAATGGTTATTATTTAACTTATGATAAAGAACACAAAAAATATAAAGGTTCTCATAGAGTTATTTATGAAGAATATTATGGAATAAAATTAAAAAGTAATCAATACATTCATCACATAGATGGAAATAAAAAAAATAACAAAATAGAAAATTTATTATTGTGTAATGGTTGTAAAGAACACGTTTTAATACATAAACAATTAGAAACTATTTCTTATCAATTAATTCAAGAAGGTTATATACTTTTTGATAAAGAAAAAAAACAATATATTGCTAATCCGAACCGAAGGCTAGATTAAGTCTAGTCAGGGGCAACGCATAGGTGGTGAAAAGATATAATCCACCCACGAGACTTCGACATCTGAACAAGTAAAGTTGAAGATGAAAAGATATGCTGAACTTATACGAATAACAAGTATAAGAAGTTAGAGATAAAAAACTTTAACGATAACAAAATGAATTGCAACCGATTATGGAATACCACAAACAAGAAATCGTACTTTTATGGTTAGTATTTTAGGTGATTATAACTATGACTTTCCACAACCTATACCACTCAAATTAAAACTTAAAGATATGTTAGAAGATAATGTTGATGAAAAGTATTATTTAAGTGATAAGATGTTAAATTGTTTTATGTCTGAAAGTGAAAACAGTAATTTTCCGAGAAAAGAAAGATTTTTACAACAATTAGAAACAACAAATAACAAAGGTATAGCTGGAACAATTACAACAGGAGTTGGAAACAGAGCGACAGACAATTTTATCAAAGTACCAGAAGCAACTAAAAAAGGTTATGCACTAGCAACTGATGGCGATGGGGTATATATCAATAGACCACATCAAAAAAGGGGTGTAGTTCAAAAAGATAAGATACAAACACTTAAAACAAGTGTAGATGATATTGGGGTAGTAGTTGGAACATATCAATATTCTAAAAGTGACAATTTTATGAAAGGAAAAGATAGGTTACAACTTGGTAAAGAAACGAGTGATACTATCCAAACTACTCCAAAAGAAGGTATAGCATATTCTAATTTAAGAATAAGAAAGTTGACGCCTCGTGAAACATTTAGACTTATGGGTGTTAAAGATGAAGATTACGAAAGAATAGCAAAAAATCAATCAAATAGCAGTTTA
>DUUN01000275.1 GCA_012841535.1 Gallicola sp.
AAGTTGAGGATACAATTGCCGAGTATGTAAAGAAGTATAAAAATGTAGATACAAATCGAGACGAAGTGGTTATAGTTCCTGGTGGAAAACCAATTATGTTTTTTACAATTCTAGCACTTGTAGAAGAAGGTGATGAAGTAATATACCCTAATCCAGGTTACCCGATATATGAATCTCTTATAAGATTTGTTGGTGGAGTTCCTGTTTCAATGCCTTTAGTTGAAAAAAATGATTTTAGAGTAGATATTGAAGATTTAAGACAAAAGATTACTTCAAAAACAAAAATGGTAATACTTAACTCACCTGCAAACCCTACAGGGGGAATTCTAACAGAAGATGATATGAGACAGATTGCGGACCTAATTAGAGGAAAAGGCATTTTCGTGTTGACTGATGAGATATATTCCAGAATTGTTTATGAAGGTGAGCCAGTATCTATAGCTACTATGCCAGGTATGAAGGATTACACTATAATACTTGATGGTTTTTCTAAAACCTATGCAATGACTGGATGGAGACTGGGTTTTGGTATTATGCACAAAGATATTGCCAAAAAGGTGGACAGGCTAATAGCTAACTCAACATCTAATACTGCAGCATTTACACAACTTGCTGGTAAAGAAGCACTAGAAGGTCCTCAAACAGATATTGACAATATGGTAAAAGAATTCAGGAGAAGAAGAGACTTTATCGTAGAACGATTAAACTCTATAGATGGAATCACTTGCAAGAAACCACAAGGTGCTTTCTACGTATTCCCTAATATAACAGGAACCGGAATGAAGTCTGTAGAATTGGCAGATTATCTACTTGAAGAAGCAAATGTGGCAGTCTTAGATGGTGTATCATTTGGAGAATATGGAGAGGGGCATATAAGACTATCTTATGCTACATCCATGGATAATATTGAAGAAGCGCTAAATAGAATTGAGAAGGCACTTAAAAAATTAAAGGATAAATAAAGTAGAACATTTATATGGGATTTGAATATTAAGGTGGGAATTCTAATGAATCCCCACCTTGTATTTACAAATTTATATAGCTTATAAATTAACTTAACAAAAGGAGAGAAATATGGATTATAGAAATTTAAGAAACTACGACCCTGAAATTATGGAAGTTATAGAAAAAGAGACTGAAAGACAAAGAAGTAAAATAGAATTAATTGCGTCTGAGAATTTTGTTAGCGAACAGGTAATGGAGGCTATGAGTAGCCAATTAACCAATAAATATGCTGAAGGATATCCAGGGAAACGCTACTATGGAGGTTGTGAACACGTGGATATTGCTGAAAATCTAGCAATAACCAGATTAAAGGAGCTTTTTAATGCTGAACATGCTAACGTACAACCTCATTCAGGAGCTAATGCTAACTTAGGTGTATATTTTGCAGTATTAAAGCCAGGAGATACTGTTTTAGGGATGAATCTTTCCCATGGTGGACATCTGACACATGGAAGTCCTGTAAATATTTCAGGTAAATTTTTTAAATTTGCTTCATACGGTGTAAATCAAGAAACAGAAATGATAGATTACGATGAAGTAAGAGCTATAGCATTAAAGGAAAGACCAAAACTAATAGTTGCTGGTGCTAGTGCTTATTCAAGAACTATTGATTTTAAAAAATTCAGAGAGATTGCTGATGAAGTAGAAGCATATCTTATGGTTGATATGGCACATATAGCTGGTCTAGTTGCAGCAGGTCTTCATCCAAGTCCAGTTCCTTATGCAGATTTTGTTACAACTACAACTCATAAAACTCTTAGAGGGCCTAGAGGGGGAGCCATTTTATGTAAGGAAAAATATGCAAAGCAAATTGACAAGGCCATATTCCCAGGAATTCAAGGTGGTCCATTAATGCACATCATTGCTGCCAAGGCAGTTTGCTTTAAAGAGGCATTAGAAGATGACTTTAAAATTTACCAAAAACAGGTCCTCAAAAATGCAGGTGCTTTAGCTGAAAGTCTCATGGAAAAAGGTTTTAGGTTAGTATCTAATGGAACAGACAATCATTTAATTCTTATTGATGTAAGGAATAAAGGATTAACTGGTAAGAAAGCTGAAGCTCTGCTTGATAATATTGGGATTACTACTAATAAAAACACTATACCATTTGAAACAGAAAGTCCTTTTATAACTAGTGGTCTTAGAATAGGTACTCCAGCCGTAACTACAAGAGGTATGAAAGAAGAAAACATGAAGGAAATTGCAGAGATAATTAGCCTAGCACTTGATGAAAAAACTGAAATTGATAATATAAAGGGTTTAGTAGAATCACTTTGTGATAGATTTCCACTATATTAGTTAATGATTTTTATAGTTTTATCATAAAGACATTAGGTAATTAAAATAACAGATATTAATCTTTAGAAAATCCTTAAAATTAAAAAGGATTTTCTTTTTTGGATTTTCTTTTTTCTTGAGTTTCCGTAAAATGCATTTTGAATAGTGTAAGTCCACTTAAAATAGTTAAAATACAACTATGTAATTTAAAAATTAAATTATTATAAGGAAATATCTTTAAAACTAAGAATTCGGGCACTCGAATGAATCCCAGCATTAATTTAATAATTTCGCCCCCACTTAAACAGATGGTTTTTTGTTAATATCCCCATCTTTAATTCCCATGGAAGTGAGTAATGAGCGGTTTTTGGAAATATTGTAATCACAATCCTCCTG
>DUUN01000743.1 GCA_012841535.1 Gallicola sp.
AAGTCTCAAGAAGCAAGGATTGACCCATTACTTGTCCAAAAAAGCTGGAGCCACCGGATAACAAAGCAGCAAAAGCCATATCGTACTCAGGAAGCACTATTAAGCTTCCATGATATAATTGTGTATCACCACCCTTTATTAACGGTTGTATATCGTATTTACTGTATGGGTATGCATCAACTGAATCCCAGCCTAAACCATAGCCAAAAAGTCCTTCCTTTTGGTCAGGACCAAAACCCCTTTGATATTCTTTTTGCATTGTAATTGTTTTTGCATCCTGAGATAAAAAATTAGCAGCAGGCAAATATCCCGGATTATTCATATATATTTGTCCCAATCTGCACAAATCTTCAGCTGTTGAATATACACCGCCTGTTCCAATTATATTGACAGTATCAACAGGTGTTTCTTCATTATTATTAAATGTTCTTACAAGAAGATTTCTGTCAAAGTCATCTTGAGGTGTATATGTATTGTACATCCCAAGAGGTTCAGTAATATTCTTCTTAATAAATTCCGAAAAACTCATTTTGCTAATTTTTTCAACAACTATTTCTGCAAGTGTAAATCCATCATTGCAATAAACTGAAAATTCTCCAGGAGCTGCTTTTAATTTTTGCTTAGCAAGTTGTGACAGTAACTTATCATGGGTAAGAGTACTCGGGTAATCATATAAAAAACCGTTAGCAAAAGTACTGCCCATAATTCCAGATGAATGGTTTAATAGCATCCTCACAGTTATTTCTTTATATCGTTCGTCAGCCATTTTGAATTCAGGAATATAGGTTACGATAGGTTCATCCAAATCTAATTTATCTTGGTCTGAAAGCACCATAATGGCAGTAGTAGTAAACAATTTGCTTATTGAACCTATTCCAAATAATGATTGATTATCTAAGGTCGCGGTATTATCTTTGTCAAAAACTCCCGAAGTGCCGGAAGCTACAATTTTTCCTTCTGAAATCAATGTGTACTGAATTCCTGAAACACCGTAATCATTAACAAGAACTTTAGCCAATTCATCTGCTGAATTTTTTACTTCAGCATAAATATCTTCTGCACCAAATACAATACTAGGAAAAATCATCATTATTGTCACTAATAACAATAATATTTTACGCAAACGTTTTAAGCCCATTTTCATTTTGCTCCTCCTTGCTAAATATTAATACATGTAGGTAACATAATTTGGTTTATTTGACGTATATATACAAAATAACTTTATTTTTACTATAGTAACATTTTTGTAGATAAAATACAACATATTTTACATATCAATGGCAGTCTATGTATAGGAGCTTTAAAACAATTTCCGTTTCTTCAACCACTTTACAAAAATATACAATATCTCAGACAAGCAATGTATATAATAAATATCAAAGAATATATTTTATCGGAGGTGTTTATGGAGAGGAAACTTAAAATAATTTGTTATGGAGGAAATAAAAATTAGAAGGTTTAGAGTTTATGGGAAAAAACTTTAAGGAAAAGTCTTGAAGCTGTTAAAACTAATGTAATAGGAACAGATAATGTATTGACAGCTTGCATTGAATCCGGAGTAAAAAAGGTTATTTGCTTATTTGGCCAAAAGAAAACCTTATGACTGCAATTTGAAATATACTAGGCAATGTTAACTCCCCCATTTTCAGCATATTTAAACAATAAGTGTTCATTAGAGTGTAATAATTTTTCGAACAATTCTATTTCCTCATCAGAAAAACCTTATCGCTTTATCCATTTATAAGATGTCAATGAACATCTAGCGACATCAAAGTAGTTAACAAATATTTAATCATATTATATTCTATAATATGATTTTTTACAATTAACCACCATTAATTAAATGAGTATTCTCCATTAATTAAGTGAGTATGTAAAGTTTTTTTGCATATAGACATAAATTTCTGCATACAACAGCACCAGTCACCATGGGCTTATTTACTTAATCTGGTAGGATCCTAATACTAGGCATAATTTTATTATAGGTCAGTTTTCCAATTATCCTTGTATATCATAATAAATTTTTGTATAATGATAAAAAAGGGAACTTAAATTAGCAATAGTGGAAAAAATACTAAAGTAGAAAAATGCAGAAGGTATTTTATGAATGATAAAATTGATAGTAAAACAGCAATTACGTTATTGAATGCTCTAAAATCCATGCAAGATGATATAAGAGTGCTGCAAGACAAGAGGGAGGACAGTCTCTGGAGTGAGGTTATTATTCCATGCAATTTAAATGATGTTCTCAATAATTTTAAAAAAGATGAACTTGACTTGATAAGAAAAAATCTTGCATTTAAAAACTTAAGCAGTCTAAAAAAGCAGGAATTAGCTACAGTTCTTTCAGGATTAATACCAATTAACTATAAAAGTGTTTTATATTCATTGGATAAAGAAGGATATGATTTAATAAAATCTATTGTTATAAATTCGGGTGTTTTAGTTAGTGAAGGGTTAAACACCGCAAAAATTCAAACCTTAAGAGGTTATGGCATTATATTTACAGGATTGTATAATAACCAAAAAGTGCTTTTTATGCCTATTGAATTAATAAATGCTTTCAATGAACTGGACATCACAGTACTGGAAAAAACAATAACAAGGAATACTGAGTGGATAAATATAACACAGGGAATGATGTATTATTATGGTACATTGGACGCATGGAGAGTTATAAAAAATGTAGAGAAGCTGACAAAATGTAAAGTTGACATCTCAGAATTTGTAAGTGTAATTTCATTTGCAATAGATTATTACAGGCAAATTCAATTTACTGATCATGGGTATAAAGATAAAAGGGTGCTTGACGATAGGGCTTTAATTAAAGAACATAATTTGAAACCTGACATTGATTATTATCCATTCTCAAAGAATCAGCTAATAAATGCAGGTAAAGGTTATTATATCAATGATACACCTGAAATGAAGGCATTTATTGCTTTCCTTCAGAACAGTTATGATTTATCGGAAAACGATGTAAATAAAATAGCATTAGATTTAACAAAGATGATAAATACAAATTCCGAAACAATGCAGATGGTCGAGTATATGCAAAGTATGTTTGAAATTCCATCTTTTCAGTATTTGCAGGTGCTAACATCTAAGCTAATGGAGTTGTACAACAATACACGGCAATGGGCAATAAAAGGACATACTCCCAATGAATTATTTCAAGAAGAAAAGGAATATCTGAAACCTTTGCCATCTGGACCACTTAACATACCAAAGTCAAATAAAAAAGTTGGAAGAAATGAACCTTGCCCTTGTGGCAGTGGTAAAAAATACAAAAAATGTTGTGGCGGATAGAGAAATTGTGGATCAGAATGAATTAAAAATAATCAATCGCAAGGAAAATGAATGACAACGAAAAAACCTTCAAAAAAGGAAGGTTTTTGATAATAACTTGAGTAAGTTATAGGCAGGTGGCAATCAGCAAATAGGCACTTAACACTTATTGAGAGTCGTTCGCGATGTACTGCTATATATGTCAAAAGTAAAGGGTTAACCATGTTGCATGAAGGAAAATTATATAATTTTCTACACCTAAGGCAAAAATTAGCATACATTTATATGTAATTTCTGTATTTACTTGTATAAATCTTAATAATTCATAAATTATTGTACCAATAATTATTCTTGTATTCAAAGCTAATATAAAAGGCAGCTCGAATAGCCAGGTCATTGCAGGGTTTGCTTCCTCGATGCAGCCAATATAATTAATACCAAAATAAGATAACAGAAAATCAAGCATAATATAAAAAAAGATAATTTTGTTGTAGATGTCGTTTTTGCTATATAAGTTATTAACATCCGTGCCAGGCACCATGACTTGATTGTTTAGTTGATATTTCAACGTTTAAAGCGATTAATTTTGCAACAGGTAATTACTAACTTGAGTTATTTTTGAAGCAAAACAAGTGCTTTGTGACATGTAATTCAATTCTATTGTTACTCACACTCTCGAATCAGAGTCAGGCACAATTGACTTTTTACAATCTCCTGTTATACAAAAACTTCCAATTGGTCTTGTAACTATGGAAGTTTTTTTGTATAATATTAAATAGATATAATATAAAAATTCATTCGGAGGTACTTATGGGAAGAAGACCTAGGATAGAATTTAAGGGTGCTCTTTATCACGTTATTCAAAGAGGTAACAATAAGGAATATATTTTTAAAAACAATACATATAAAATAACATCCGTGCCAGGCACCATGACTTGAGTTATTGTTTAGTTGATATTTCAACGTTTAAAGCGATTAATTTTGCAACAGGTAATTACTAACTTGAGTTATTTTTGAAG
>DUUN01000606.1 GCA_012841535.1 Gallicola sp.
ACCTATTATCAATCTATTCAGTTATTACAGGCAAATCCATAAGTCAACTAGAAGAAGAATATCAAGGAAAAGGATATGGAGACCTCAAGAAAGATTTAGCTGATGTTGTGATCAATGAAATCAAACCTATTCAAGCAAAATATGAACAACTAATCAATAGTGAGGAACTAAATGAAATTCTAGATCGTGGACGTGATTCTGCTATTTATGCTGCATCAAAAATACTTAGAAAAGTATATCGTAAAATAGGTATCGGAAGAAATTAAAAAAGATTGTTGATAGTTAGCTATTTTTAATAATTATAATGGTTTGTGTTAGACCATATATGAGAAATGCGGATGATTAATTTCATCCGCATTTTTTTGAGTATCTAAAAAAATGAGGTTTAAATCCTAACTGTATAAATATACAAGGCTCCTTTTACGTTGTTATTTGGTTACTACCCATTAATAACAAAAGGAGCCTTATATATAATTTTTAATACCATAAGATTGCTTAGTTTTGAATAATTTATTTGTTATTAAGCCTCTCAAGACTTACTTATAAAATCTAGAAAGAACTGCTATTGATATATCGACCTTCTTTTTGATTGTATTATTATTAACTATCTAACAAGTGCTCAAATAATTTATATCCGCACAAAGTGATAAAAACTTCATCTAAAGCCTCTTTTTGTGAAGGAAATTTTGAATATCCACCACTTTTGAGAACGGTCCCGCCTCTAAATGTTATTGTTAAATACCAACTATCTGCATCTTCTGCGTTACCTTGATACCATTCATCTAAATTAAAGATTCCTCTTTCTCTAATACTATCAAAAAAAGCAATTTGTTCTTCTTCTGTAAAAGTAGCTACAATCGTATATTCTTTATCTATAACTGTGAAAGGTTTACCGCCCTCATAGTCTACAAGAATCCTTTTTGTTGAGTAAGTATTATTAACAAAATCATAATACTTATGATCTTGCCAATGAACCCAGTTTTCATTCGTATGATAATGTATTGATATAGGATTTGGCATTACAGCATCAATCTCTTCCTTTGCGTTGTTATATGCTTTTTTTATTGAGGTTTTTGTTAATTTATCCTCAATCACATTTTTACCACCTTCAAGAGCGATTTGGATTAACTCCCATCCTTTTATCGTATAGTTATTTTGCCCCTTTGCATCGGCATAATTTTGTAACTCAGTTAAAACGGACGCTTTGTACTCATCAAAACTGACTGTTTCACAGCCCAGAAGTGCAAAAGCCACAAAGAACATAACCATACAAAACATTAAATTAATTAACATTTTTTTCATTTACATACTCCCTTCATAAAAATTTTTTCTTTCAATAAATTCTATTCCATATAACAAAAAAACTCCACCAATTTCTGAGCGGGTTTATTTTTTGTTTCATTTTCATAAGCCCCCCTACAATAATTATTGTTTCACAAGAATCATACCATATAAATCCAAATTAACTAAACAATACAATAATAAAGTTAGAGTCAACTTTTAACTGGTGAGACTAAATTAATTTTATATTTCTATTTACAAAAAATGTACAAAAAATGAGAGACTCCTTATAATGTAACTACCAACTCACAAGAAAGGATGTCTCTCATGAATATTGTAACACAAATTGAAAATAAAATTAATAATATTACAAACTTTTCTGATTTAACCGAT
>DUUN01000185.1 GCA_012841535.1 Gallicola sp.
AAGGAAGAGATAATCGATGGTGTTAAGATAATATCCTTAAAAACCCCAAAGAATAGAATAGTCCGAATGACCAAAACACTTCTTGAGTGTTACCGCAAGGCAGTAAAGATTGACGCCGATCTTTATCATTTTCATGATCCAGAATTAATATTCGTTGGATGGCTTTTAAAGAAGAAAGGGAAAAAAGTTATTTATGATGTGCATGAAGATGTTTCGAAGGATATAATTAATAAATATTGGATTTGGAAACCCGTACGTATTTTAGTTGCGAAAATTACTGGTTATATTGAAAAAAGCATTTCTTTAAAATTAGATGGAATAATAACCGCAACATCTTCAATTTCTCAAAACTTCAAGTATGTATCTGAAAAGTTAATCGTTATAAATAACTATGCCCTCATAAATGAATTATATCAGGAAAATAAAATAAAACCTGAAGGAAGATTCAGTGGTCATTTTGTTGTCTACGTGGGCAGCATTACTGTAGAAAGAGGTGCAAAAGAAATGTTAGAGGCAATGGATTTACTTCCCCAAGATTGTCAAGTTAAGCTTTTACTTGGAGGCAATTTTGTACCACCTTTACTAAAGGAAACATTGGAAAGAATGCAAGGATGGAGAAGAGTTGATTACATGGGTTGGTTGGATCGTAATCAGATAGCTAGTGTTTTTCGAAAAACTCAGGTTGGATTGGTGCTATTTCATCCTGAACCAAATCATATTGAAGCACAACCAAACAAATTATTTGAATATATGTCAGCAGGTTTACCAGTAATCGCCTCTCATTTCCCGTTATGGAAGGAGATCGTGGAGGGGAATCGATGTGGGTTGACTATAAACCCTCTAAATCCACAAGAGATAGCAGATGCTATTAGATATATTTTTGAAAATCCAAATGAAGCTGAAGAAATGGGACAAAGAGGAAGAGAAGCAGTAGAAACAAAATACAACTGGCTGAAGGAAGAAAAGAAATTGCTGGCTTTTTACGAATTAATACTGAACACTTAAAGATAGTTATATGAGTAAGAAAAGTTAGATAATTTTTTACAGTTCAATGTAAGAGATATTATTTACACAATGAAAATTACATATTTTATATTATAGAAAAAAATATTTTGATATTGGAGAATTGTTGATCATGATAATTTGGATAATTAATCCATTTGATCCCTTGCCAGGAGAAATTATACATCCTTGGAGATATTGGAGTTTGGCAAAAATTTTAAAGGAAAAAGGTCATGATGTTATATGGTGGTCATCGAGTTTTAACCATTATGACAAGAAACAACGAGATATAAATAAAATTTATGATAAAGAATTTGAAATTAGGATTATTAAAACAAAACCCTATAAAAAAAACATTAGTTTAGCACGACTAGTTAATCATCGACAATTTGCTAAAAATTTCTTTTTAACTGCTAAAAATTTACTAAATAAAGGGGAATTGATTCCACCTGATAAATATATTGTAAGTATCCCTCCTTTGCAGATTTCTCAAGCAGTTTTTCAATTACGTAAAATTTGGGGTGGTAAAGTTATTTTGGACATTCAAGATGCTTGGCCTGAGACTTTTTATCGATTTATACCTGGGGGAGAAAAGATTAGAAAAAGCTTAGGTCCAATTGTTTTTGCTCCATGGTTTCAACAGGCGAGAAGAGCTTACGCACAAACAAACGCTATTTCAGGAGTTGCAAAAAAATATATAGATCTAGCATTGGGCAAAAGAAATCAAGTACCAAGCTTAGTGGTTCCTATAGGAATATCATTAAGTTTAATAGATAAATATTTACCCAAAAAAATGGAATTACTTACCCCAATAAAATTTATTTATTTAGGAAGTATGTCTGAAAATTATGATCTTGAATCTGTTATTCATGCAACAAATACATTAGTTAGTAAAGGATATAAATTGCAAGTTTTAATTGTTGGAAAAGGTCCAAAAGAAAATAGTTTGAAAAAACTAATATCATCTTTAAAATTAACATCAACTATAAGGCTCATGGGATATTTAAAATTTTCTGATATGGTTCAAATATTACATCAATCCCATGTTGCTTTAAATACTATTTATCCCTCGTCTTATATAGCATTACCAAATAAAATCGGAGATTATACCGGCGCAGGTCTTCCGATTATTAATAGTATATCTGGCGAACTAAACGATCTTTTAGAAAAATACCATGCTGGAATTTTTTATAAAGCTGGAGACATTAGTTCGTTAATGAAAGCAATGCAATTTTATTTGGATAACCAAGAAATAATTTTAATCCAGGGAGAAAATTCACGAAAGTTAGCAGAAGATTTGTTTGATCGGGATAAAAATTATCCAATTTTTGCTGATTTTATTGAAAGTGTATAGTTTTGTCTCAACAGGATTTCATGTTAGGGAGTTGTTATATGTATCAGTATATTGAAATAATTGGCCTTGGTTATATAAGAAAAAAAAGTTGAGCGTTGAGAGTTGAGGAAAGATTGACATCTGACAGTTGATATTAAATTTTCATCAACTCTAAACACTTAACCCTTAACCCTAAAAAGCTTTATTCAGTTGAGGGAGGAAAAACATCTGGCGATGCAAAACAGAGAATATCATAGGTATCCTTTTGAGAAACTGGAGGTATGGCAGCAAGCGAAGGATTTTGCGAAAGAGGTGTATTTTTATACAAAGAAATTACCCTCTGAGGAAAAGTATGGGTTGGTATCGCAGCTCAATCGAGCTGCTTTGTCTGTTTCCTCCAACATCGCTGAAGGTGCTTCCCGGAAAAGCAGCAAG
>DUUN01000593.1 GCA_012841535.1 Gallicola sp.
AAGATTCTGTAAGTATAATCATATGACCACTTTTAACCAATTCATGATTTTTAAGCTCTTCAAAAACATCTGGATCCTGCACAACACCTATTAGATAAAATTTTATATTTATTAAATTAGCTTCAAGCAATTTTGATATTAAATTGATTGAATCCTGAATGCTTTTCTTGTACATGTGTCCAATTCTACATATGCGCATGAACACAAATTCCTCTGGATTTTTTTCAATAGGTACAAAATCAGTATTAAGCTGCAAAGATTTTACCCGGTTTGGGATTAAACGAACATTGGTACTTTTAAATTTACTTTGCTTTTTGAACCACTCATAATTTTCTATACTAAATAGAATTAGATTTTTCACATACGGGAAATGTATTGGATTGGGACCTCCGCATTTGTTGAGAACCAGTATATTCTTGTTTGAAGGTATTATTAAACGTATAATATTATAACTCTCTACATCAAAACAATGGAAAATATCAGGATTAAAAATGCGTGCTTCCTGCTTAATAATTTTTCGAAGTTTAAAAAAATCCAGCCCCTTAAAATTAATGTGCCGGAGAAAATGAGGATTTGATTCAATTATATCGCTTTTGCCGGGACCAAAAGAAATAATTTTCACATCATGTTCCTCTCCAATTTTCATTGAAATATGATTCAAACTATGAAAATGCCCGCCACGCCCATGTCCATGTACCGATATAAAAAAAAGAATCTTCATACGTTTTAAATTATTCGTTGTTCCACTTCCAAATCTATACCAAATTTTTCTTTTACCCGTTTTTCTACTTCGGCAATTACGGCAAGAATATCTTGTCCGGTTGCGTTGCCTGTGTTTATGATGAAACCGCTATGCTTTTCCGATATTTTAGCCCCTCCGATGGCAAAGCCTTTCAATCCCAATTCGTCAATCATGGGACCGACATAACGTCCCGGCGGCCGTTTAAACACGCTGCCACAGTTGGGGTATTCACGCGGTTGCTTTGCCCAACGGGTTTGTTTGGTTTCTGCCATTTTGGTTTTAATTTGTTCCGGATTTCCTTTTTTCAAATTGAACCAGGCTTTCAGAACAATTTTATCGGTATGCTTTTGGAAAAAGCTGTTGCGGTATTCAAAGCCAATGTCCTCTTTTGCAATTTCTTTTATTTGTAAATCGGACAAATCGAGGTAGCGTACTTTTACTAAAATATCTTTGATTTCACCCTCTTTTGTTCCGGCATTCATTACAACAGCACCTCCAACAGAACTTGGAATATCGTAAAATATTTCCAATCCAGTCAATGAACAATTCATGGCAAGTTCACTAAGTTGTTTTAGTGTGGCTCCGGCTTCGGCAATTATAGTAGTATCTTCAATTTCAATTTTATCAAAACAACCGTTTAGTATTATGAACTCCTCCTCGTAATATTCTTTGCTTAATATAATATTATTACCATTGCCAAGTATTATTCTTTTAGGATCAGTGTTATTACTACAAAGAAATGTGAAATCCTCTTCTTTTTCAGGAAACCATGCTTTAGAACATACTGCATTAACGCGGTATGCATTATATTTTTTAAGATTGAATTCTTTTAAAAACTTCATCAAATAAAATTTTATTTATAATATGTCTCTCTATACACTTTACTTCAAATTAGATTTGACTAATTTGAGAACTCTAATAACCAAAAATATATAGTAGAATGATAAACTAATACTGTAAACACCTATTGTATAAATTGGTGTTAACTTTAAATAACCACAAATTACAAAAACAAGAATAACCAAAACCACTCTAAATATATTTAGACTTAACTGTATATCCATACGCTCATAAACATTAAAAATATTTGCTACCGGAGCAGATAAAAATGCAAATAAAGCATAGATAGAAAGTAACCTTGCATAAAATCCTGCATCATACCATTCAGCACCAAAGACTAAAGAAAATATCCATGGTCCTAATATTGCAATTAAAGCAATTGGAATTATACCGACTTTTAATAGCCTTTTTATTAGTGTTAAAGTGAGATTATATATTTTTCTTGGGTTCTCTTTACCGAACTTTGAAATCTCTCCAAAATACACTTGTGATACCGATTGACCCACCAGGTCCATTGGTAAACGAATCATAGTGTTTGCAAGCCCGAATACGCCCACTACACCTGCACCATAATAAAATCCAAGTAATAAAATAGGTAGTTGTGCTCCTGCCGAAAGCAATAACTGTGACCATGATTGAACTAAAGGGAAACGTTTATATCGAATTGCAGCACTTTTAATTTCTGGAAGAGACACCTCTTTAAAGAATTGTGGCCTTGTTTTAATCAGTTTAGAAAAAATATTTGCTACTCCAGCTGTCTCATTAACTATATGTCCAATTAATAGTCCTAACGGCTTAATATTTAAAAGTCCTAAACCAATCTTTACAATAGATGAAGAAACGCTCTGAGTTAGTTTTGTTCGAGTTATTAATTTAAAATCTCTATATCTAACTGCCCAGTTATTAAGTGCTTCATAAATTCCTTTTCCGAAAAATACAATGGGAATTAACCATAAAAATGATTTTAAGCCTTCTGATTCGAAATGAATCGAAATAAAATTACCAAAGAGTAAAATGAATAATAGCCATAATAGACTTAAAGTTATGGTAATAATGAAACACAACTTTAAAAGATTATCAGCTAATTTCTCATCCCTTGCCACGGGAATAGTCACAGAATACCTTAGAGTTGCTAATGCGCCTGTGATACCAATTATAGACATGAATACATTATAAATACCATAATCAGCAGGTGAGTATATACGTGTGATAACCGGCGTTAATAAAATTGTTATTAACCTTGCAGTAATATTACCACTAGCAACTAAGGCAATGTTTTTATAGAATGTATTCGCTTTAAGCTTTTCCCAGAAAAAAAACAACTTATTCAATATACAAATTTTGAGAATTATTACTGGATACTTATTTTAACACCTAATTGTTCAAGTTTTTTTATCAAATCATTGTATCCACGTAAAGCCATTTCTGCATTCTTGATCTCAGATTTCCCTTCAGCTAGCAACGCTCCTAAAATTAAAGCCATACTACCACGTAAATCAGTAGAATTAACAATAGCGCCATGGGGCTTCACATCTCCAAATGTAGTAATTTTCCCTGTTTCAAATTGAATAGAATTATTATATATTTTTTCTAGTTCTCCACAGTATTGAGTTCGTTCAGGATAGCGATAATCATAAATACGACTTATGCCTTTAGCATGCAGACCCAAAATTGTAAAAAACGGTTGCATGTCGGAAATTACACCTGGATATGTTCCACACGACAATTCAAAAGGCTGTACGGATCCATTTTTTAAACATTCAGGTGCTATATATATATTACTTTCGTTCTGATAAAAATCTATGCCAGCATTTTTTAAGTGAATCAATGGAATTTGCATTGCTCCAAATGGGACATCTTTTATAGTTATTGTTCCTCCTGAAACTGCACCATAAACCAACCATGTTAAAGCTTCAATTCTATCTGGCATTACTTTAAATATTGAACCACGTAAATATTTTTTGCCATGAACTTTAATTAAACTATTGCCAAAAACATCAATTTGACTACCCATTGAACGTAGAAAGTCTATTAAGTTTTCAACTTCTGGAGTAATATATGCATTAGTAATAGTA
>DUUN01000425.1 GCA_012841535.1 Gallicola sp.
AGGATGGAAGCTCAATACTACAATATGGCTTTCATAATACGCCGGGAAGCTCAGGTAAGAGCTTAAGACATAGTCAGCACCATTGGAAACAATGGATTCATGTGTCCCCTCGCCTCCACCAAATGATTAATCAAAGAAGTCGATTGCTTTTCAGTCGACTTCTTTTCCTTTATATCGTAAAATAATACTGTGTTAAGAGCTCCTTTATATTTGAGGGGTAAGAAATATGATAAGTATCGGACGAGGGATCAGATGGTATAATAACTATCAATCTGAAATAGAGTTTTGCAGAAAGCATAACTTTGATTTCATGCAGATATGGTTCAAGGACGGTAAACGGGAAAATTATTCTTGAAGTAGACGGAAGTGATGAAGAAATAATACAATCAAAGCAAATTATTGACGAAGCGATACAATTTATTAGATGAGCATACTATCTTTTACAGAGTTTCTTTTTACTACTAGAAATAAAGCAAAGAGATTTACATCTTTTTTTGCCAGTGGATTATTAAAATACAGCCATCTACTGATAATTGTACTTATCGATAGGTGGTTTTATTTTTGTCCAAAAGCCCAGCGAAAAAGCCACTCCTGATGTTTTGAGTGTGGCGGTCCATCCAATCAATCGCATTTTTTAACTAGAAATATCTGCTAGATTTAATAGATGATACCTTGACTCGAAAAAAGATATATGATAGTATCTATTTGAATATTGACATTTAGTATAGTATCAAGAAGAATAATACTTAACTATTGTATCACATTGAATTTTTGCTCGTATTCAGTTTCTAATCTTTTATACTATCTTATTATAAGGTAGGGTTAATATGAAAAATAATTTTAGTAATATGAGTATGCTAAACAAATTCACATTAGCCTACATATTATTAGTATTTATCCCTGTAGTACTAATTTCAAGTTATAGTTACTATCAAGCACACCTGTTTTATGAAAAGGAGCTAATAGAGGAAAGTAAGAAATATTTAAAGTATCTTAAGGATGATATCACACAAAAAATTGATATTATAAGGGAAATCAGTGAGAATATAGCATACAATTCAACCGTATATAGCTTTTTAAAAAGAGAGTTCAATTTCAATCAATTTGGATATGAAGTATATAGGCAAGAGATATATACCATAGTAGATTATGCCATGATATATGACAAACTGAATATACATATGATAAGAATATTTATGTGTAACGAAACTATACCTGAAGGATGGGGCTACTTTTTCAGTGACAGAAGATTACATGAAAAAGATTGGTATACCAATTTTATTGAATCAGAAGACAGAGAGACTTGGCTAAGATTAAAAGGCAGTGAATACTTTCAACATGTAAACTTGAGTAATGCTAAAGATAAAGAGCAATTTGTTTTTTTTAGAAAGATATTAGATTATGATGGAACCGTACTGGGTATTCTAGCTGTTGAAATATTCGATGAAGATATATTCACGCCATTTTTTTACACAGTATCTAGTGACAATTACAATTCATTCATCTTATATAATAATCGTATTCTACATGAATCTACAGATATGCAAAATTATTTTACTATTGACCAGATAACTAAAAATTTAGATTTAGAGAAAGATTATTTCCGAAACGATGAGAATATTCTTATAAATGATACTATAGATAGTTTAGGAGTTAAGTTTGGAGTTGTTACATCTCTATCAAGTATAGACAAATTAATTAGCTCTTTGAACATCAATCTAATATTAATAAATGTTGCTACCTTAATTCTTGTAGTTATTTTTTATTTTACCATTAATACTTTTTTCTATAATATAAGGCAGTGTATGGAAACCATGACGAAAGCTGTACAGGGTGACTTTAGTATAAGGATACCAGTTAGAAAAAGGAATGAGATCGGCATAATAGCACAAGACTTTAATTTTATGATTCAGAAAGTTAATGAACTAATACATGAAGTTGTTAGGAAAGAAACTGCACAGAAAGAAGCACAGTTAAATGCATTGCAATATCAGATTAATCCCCACTTCTTTTATAATACACTTGACATTTTAGCTGGCAGAATGATTCTATTAGGTAATTATGAAATAGCCGAAGGAATAGCTGATTTCGGGAAAATACTCCGATATAATTTAAGTAGTTCTTCAAGATTTTCTACCTTTTTGGAAGAAAGTGAACATATAAGGAACTATATTATGTTACAAAAAGTTAAATATGGGGACAAATTAAGTTTATCCATTAATTTACCAGATAACCTTAAAAATTATCGTATATTAAAGTTTACACTACAGCCTATAGTAGAGAATTCCATTATACACGGTCTGGTAGATCAGAATAGCTTACAAATTACTATAGATTTTGTAGCAAAAGATGAAGACAGAGTAGAAATAATGGTAACCGATAATGGTATAGGGATCTCTAAACAAGAGCTGCACCGTATGAATATTAGTTTTGAAAATTCCGTATATGATAATGAGCCTCAAGGCAATGATGGAAGCATAGGATTAAGAAATATAAACGAGCGATTGAAGCTATTTTATGGGAAAGAGTTTTTTATTAGATTAGATAGTGTAGAAGGCTTGCATACAAGAGTAGCACTCTTAATTCCACAAATAGGGGAGGGGAGTGAATAATGTATAACATACTGATAGTTGACGATGAGGAGATCATATGTAGCAGCTTAAAAGCGAGACTTGAGAAGATCCTGGGAAATGGATTCAATAGTATACATGAGGCATATAACGGTATAGACGCTATTAAATTAGCAGAAAAGACTAATCTAGATATTGTGATCACAGATATTAAAATGCCAAAAATGGACGGTATTGAACTAATCAGAGAAATGAAGCGAAGAAATCTATCTAGAAATTTCCTTGTTATTAGTGGTTACGATGACTATGAGTATGTAAGAGAAGCTTTTAGGTCCGGAATTGTAGATTATTTACTAAAGCCTGTTTCAATAAGAGATCTCGAAGAAAAGTTAGACGGAATTTATAAAACGCTTAAACCAAACAGAGATGAGCCAGTCTATAATAATTCAGATACTATCCATTACAAAAACGATGAACCAGC
>DUUN01000040.1 GCA_012841535.1 Gallicola sp.
AACTATCCCTTTAATAGGGATAATATTTCATTTTGATGATTACGAAAAATATGTAATGAATTTAGCAATGAGATTTATGAATACAGAATTAAAATTCTACTCCTTAACCGCGCTTATTGTAAGCTTTTTTGGAGTTTTTATAAATTTGGGCAGTATTCCTTTTGTGTATCAATTATTATTTAATCATAGTAAAAACTTCCCGGAAAATTTAATGTATAAAGCAATTAGTCGGGGTTTCTTTCCAAATATGATGTGGGCTCCCAGTTGCATTGCAGTTGCCGTAATCATTGAATATTTTAATTTCTCGTGGCAAGAGTTAGCTCCTATGGGGTTTACTTTGGCGGTATTGGCCCATTTTTTGTCTATATTTATTGAAAAATTTATTTCTTTGAAAAATGGAAATGAAATATCAATAGAATTGGTTGCAAATTCTTTAAGTAAAAAAGATACGCTAAAATTATTAGCCTTAGTCATTGTTTTAATTACTTCGGTTGTATTTTTTGATTTTGTTACTGGCAAGAGTTTCTTGGTTATCATGTCTTTAGTGTCATTAATTGTCCCCGTTATTCTGGCAGTTATTTATCATAAAATCAATGTTTTAAAAAAGGAGACAAAAGAATACATACTTTCTTTAAATGATAAAAACAATGAATGTATACTATTTTTTGCTATAGGTTTTTTTGCTTATGCCCTGAGATATACTAATATTGGTGAATATATTACTCTAGTATTAAGTACTCTTGGTTTTAACAGTCCGATAACCCTTATTCCTTTTTTTATTTTACTGGTTTTAGGACTTTCCATTATAGGTGTTCATCCGATTATCACTATATCAACGATATCCCTTACCGTACCAATAAACCAATTGCCTATTTCAATCGAACAATTAGCCTTTAGCTTATTAATAGGATATTCGCTATATCAATTAGTATCCCCCTTTTCTACGGCTGTACTTGTATTAACCGGGATTACTCATAAGAATCCCTTAGATATAAGTATTAAAATTAATAAGTTGTATGTTATTGCTTTTGTAGCTTTATCAACTATGTTATTAGTTTTTGTATATTAATTGTTTTCTAAATTAACAAATTACATAAATTACTATTGAAATTATTTTGTGTGTATGTTATATTATCAAAGTGCCTCGGTTGAGGGGCATAAGGAAAGGGCGGTTGGGAAAACTACCGTCAGTACCTAAAAAAACTTCTGCGAAAAACCACAAATTGGTTGTTGACATAATAGAGCAGAAGATGGTATACTAACATTTGTCGCCGCGAGAGCGCGGTGGGAAGTTCTTTGAAAATTGAACAGTTGTAGCTGCACACTATGTGTGCAGAGTTGGTTAGTTGGAATGTTGGAAAGTTGGTTAGGTTTAAGGCATTCTGAGTGCTTTCAAATACTAGCCACTAGCCACTAAAAACTAGCCACTAAAATTTCATGCGTTTGGCCCAAAAGTCAAGATGACTTTTAAGTCAAAACTTATTAAGTAACCGAGCTAATCAAGCTTAAGATAATTTTTATCGGAGAGTTTGATCCTGGCTCAGGACGAACGCTGGCGGCATGCCTAACACATGCAAGTCGAACGGACCGAGTTG
>DUUN01000843.1 GCA_012841535.1 Gallicola sp.
CCTAACAATGTTTTAATATCAGGTTGCTTTTCTTCTATTTCAGCAATAACCTTTTCGCTTTCTTCTATTGTTTCAGTTGGTTTAATAAATCTTCTTAATTCATCTTTCTTAACTACACCTTTATCAAGTCCAATGGTTAACTGGTTAAATGCATCTTCTGAGCTTTCTATTAGTGAATAATCCCAATCAAAATTAAGTTCCCAATCGCCCATAGGTGATAAGTTATTCGCATTTGCTAAAACATCACAAGCTTTAAGGAAATCGTATATTCCGTTTTCAATATTACTTCTCATATCATCTACTATTGTAAATGTATCATATCTACTTGCTTTTATTTCAGTAGCAGTTGCGTTGTTACTTTCTTTTTTGGTTAATATTCCATCACTTGTGCCAACTTCTTTTTCTAAACGACTATACAATTCTTCAAGTCTAGCAAAGTATGAACTCTCTCTTATTGTAGGGTCAAATATCTCCCAAAAGGGTGTTCCATCTCTTGCTTCAGCACTAAACATTTTATATAACCCACCACTTGGCAACTTACCATCTTTGAACATCTTTCTATCTGCACCGATAAATGCCTGTTTAAGTTCAAACTCTCTGTTGATTTGTTTTAATGTATCTTTTAACTCTTTTATAGTTGCTTCTGCTCCATAAGTAATAGGTACACCAAATTTATCACTTGTATTTCTGTTATTTCTAGGACACTTAATAAATCCAAATAAAACTCTATCAACATTATGAATTATTTGCTCATCAATGATATTTCCCCAAAAGTCTGGTTTAACTATCTTTTTACCTTTTTCATCTGTATATTCTTGTTTTATTCTTAAATTACCATTTTCTACTTTATAATCAGTCCATCTTAAATAACTATCTGTTCTTGATAAATAAGTTACATCTTTTCTTTCTGACAATATTGTTGCACCAGTTATCAGTTCGCCATCCATTTCATTGATTGTTATTCTGTTTTGTTCTACTATCTTATAATAAATCTTACCATTTTTAACATAAGGTACTAATGCTATTGCGCCTAATCCAAATGCCATATCAACAGGTTTTTTTATTTTTTTCCAAATAGGTGTCATTGTATCTTTTAAAAACTTTGCCCTTTTATTATTACCTTCAATATCAATAGTACTATCATTAACTGTGTAGTTGGCTAACTTATTACTAAATATTGCAGTGAAGTTAATTTCATCTATTCTTTTATAGTTCTCGGCATACTCATCGTTTAGTTCTATTTCTTTATTTTGGGTTTCGCTTTGTATCTTAAACAGTTGTAGTACCCATTGCCAAATGTTTTTAATCATATTGAACCTCCATATCTATCTTGTCAATTATTATTCTTATATCTCTTTCAAATGCATATTCAAACGCATCCAATGTGTCTATATCAGTTGTAAAGTCGTCTAGTCTTATATCTTGATTTTCACTATTCTTTACTTTACTATCCCATAATGCTTCTTTTAAGGCGTTTTCTAGTGTTAAACACTCATCTTTGATATATTTGAACACATCGAATGCCAACATCTTATTCATACCATCTATTCGGTCATTAATAGGTAGTTTCCAACAAGCCCTAACGACTGTATCCCAATCTCTTTGTCTTACTGCATTATCTAAACTTCTAATGTGTGTTGGATTAGCATTATCAGGATATATGTAATCTATTTTAATTTTGTATTTCTTCATACAGTAATCAATAAATGATAATTGTTCTTCTAACAATCCTCTATCATCTAATTCTTCTTTTATTTTTCTACTCGCTAACGCTATTACTTGTCTATAATCATCACTTATTCGCAAACATACATAAGCTTGTCCTGACTTTGTTCCACCATAATCAATACCAATTACTGTTTCACCTTTTGGTAAATTATCTTTCCATCTATCGTTTATGAATTCACC
>DUUN01000713.1 GCA_012841535.1 Gallicola sp.
AATCATGCATGAGAGGGTCTCCTTCGTGTAGTGGTTTTGCTGTGATAACAAAATTCTACAAGAGTTGATCCTCTTTTGCATCTTTTTCGGAGGTTCAGTGTTTACACAAGATATTTTATACTATGTCTGTTAACTTATGTATAAGCTTTTTAAACAGTCTAGTTTTCTTAAGATAATTAAATATCGGTCTGATGGTAAATAAAATAAATGGTACTGGAATCATGCTCCCAATGAAGCTAATAACAGTTGCATGTACAGGAGACATTCCTAGTGACATACCAACAGGGATTGCCCCTCTAAGCTCTATAATTGGCATTGCTGCAGTTAGCAATACAGTTAATTCTATAGATAAAAAGTTAAGTAATTCTTTTATGAAAGATTCCATTCATTGTTCCCCTAGCTTTAGATTCATTTGCAATAAGTTCATTCCACATTGTGCCGCTAGTAATGAAGGTCGATAAGTTAATTCAGGCAGCAATGTTTGTTCTCTCTCATCAGTCACTTAAGCTAACGACCCTACTTCCTTCTCAGATACTTTGACTAAAAAAGATAGGAACCCATCTCTCAAATTGCTTCTTCTAAGAACTGTTTCCACAGTTGCTTCAAGGAACCCTTGTTTATTTACTTTTAATCAGTCCTTTTTCCAAGCTTCTTCTTAAGTAAATTAATAAACCAGGTCATTTCATCTACTTTTAATAGGTATAATATTGTCAAATATACAAGCGCTCCCAATCCTACAGATAACAATAAAATAGCTAACCCCAAAATTGTGTTTCCTATAAAATTCTCTATCAATGAATAATATGTGAAATATACTATTGCTCCCATAATAACTGACGAGGCTAATGATTTTACACCACATCTTAATACAGTCGAAATACCTAAAGGACCTATTTTCTTTCTCAATCCATAAAACAAATAACCCGTAGTTACTGTAGTAGAGATTGCAGTAGCTAGAGCTAAACCTCTATGCTCCATGGGACCAATCAAAATGAAATTCAATACAACATTTAATCCAACAGCAATAAAACCATTGATCATAGGAGTTTTAGTATCCTGCAAAGAATAGTACGCTCTTTCCGTAAAAGTTCTTAATGCCATCCCTACAAGTCCTAGAGTATAAAATACAAGAGCTTGTGAAGTCATCTGTGTTGCAATTGAATCAAAAGCACCTCTTTCAAAAGTCAATTTTACTATCGGCTCTGTTAATATTATCATGCCTATAGTTGCTGGAATTGTAATTATTAATATAATATTGACGCCATTTCTAATTAATTTTTTAAAACTATCATAAGTGTCTCTAACAGCTTCTTTAGACAACATTGGAAATAAAACTGTTGCAATAGCAGTAATAAAAACTGCTAAAACCAAACTATTAAGTCTGGCTGAATAATTCAGAGCTGAAATGCTTCCAGTTACAAGTGTTGAAGCTAAAGACCTATCCACTATTTTATTTAAATCATTTACAGCAACACTAACTAAAACTGGCAAAACCAGATATAATATTTTCTCTATATATGGGTCCTTAAAATCTATTCTAAATTCATACCTGTACCCTGTCTTTCTAATTCCCGGTATCTGTATTAATATTTGAGAAAAAACTGCTAATACACTTGTTACCATCAATCCTTTTATTCCAAAAAATGATGATAAAAAAATCAGAAAGAAAATATATGTAAAATTTAATGGAAACTGTGTAGCTGATGATTCAATAAACATTGATTCACTTTGCAAATAACCTCTATATATACCGACTACACCCGCGAAAATAACAACTGGCATACCAATTCGCATCATAGTTATAGCTAACTTAAATTGTTCTCCCTCAAAACCGTGAGCTAACAATCTAATAATTTGAGGTGAAAAAATCCATCCAAGAATTACTACTACAAGTGAGATAATAAAGACGATATTCAGTAAATTGTTCGCATGATGTTTTTTACCTTCTTTGCCTTCATTTTTTTCTACATCAGACATAATAGGAATCATTGTAGTATTCAATGACTGTGTAAAAATAGATGTAAATAGACTTGTTGCAGCTAAAGCTATGAAAAAAGTATCTGTTTCTACGCCAGAACCAAATTTCGCAGCAATTAACATCTCTCGAATAAATCCAAGTAGTTTGCTCCCAATTCCAAATATTATCATTATAAAAATTGATTTTGCTGCTTTACTTGACTGTGTCAATTATATTCCTCCATATTTCTATTTCATAATTCATAAACCTAAAACTAATTCGCGTTATCTATTGTTTGATTCTGTATTTTCTTCATTAACATTTTGATAGTTTGTTTGTGGCAAAGTAAGAATGGACAGCTGTGGAAGCTAAGAATTCCCCAGGGTGGCAAAGAACTCCACTGACCCCC
>DUUN01000760.1 GCA_012841535.1 Gallicola sp.
GATGGACAATGCCCGTGAGGAACTGGGGAATAATTTTAAATCAATTTTTAGTTATCTTTGCGGACAGGGTTAAACTCTAAGGGGAAACCCTTCTATTACTACTTACACACTTTTTGGGATAGTGTCTATAAATACAACAATGAGTAAACTATATCAATTCTCAATAATAATACCTCATTTCACTAAATCAGATACTGATTTACTTGAAAGAGCGGTAGCATCTGTTCCTGATGATGAGTCTTTGCAAGTTTTAGTTGTAGATAACTCACCTCTACCAATAGATGCTAATCTATTTGATAAAAGAAAAAATGTCAAAATACTATTTTCAGACAATACAAAAGGTGCAGGTCATGCAAGAAATGTAGGCATAGATAATGCTAAGGGAAAATGGTTGTTGTTTTTAGATGCAGATGATTTTTTTGTTAATTGTGCATTTGATGTTTTTAAAGAGCATTATGAATCAGCTTCAGATATTGTTTTTTTTAAAATGACAAGTGTCTTTTCTGATACTTTAGAATTAGCGTCAAGACATGAACCATATGAAAAAATAATCGATGACTATTTTGAGACTAATAATGACTATAAATTACGTTGTTCCTATCCATCTCCTTGTGGTAAAATGGTGAAAACTAATTTAGTAAAAGAAAACAGTGTTTATTTTGATGAAGTCCCTGCTAGTAATGATGTTATCTTTGGGTTAAAAATTGGATTAATTGCAAGAAATATTAATGTAGATAAAAGAGTAGTATATTGTGCAACTGTGCAAAAAGGTAGTCTTACAAATACAGTAAGCTTGGAAAATATAGAAAGTAGATTTGGAGTCAATATACGGAAGAATGAAATGCTTAAACAAAATGGATATAAGAAGACTGAATCTGTAATATACTTTATTATGAGTAGTATAAGGTTTGGAGTCAAGCCTTTTTTAAAATTGTTTTATAAGGCATTTGTTACAAATAATTTATTTGTTGGATATGATAGATGGTTTAAAACACTCTTAAGTAAACGACATTTAAAGAATAAAGAATACAAAGTAAAAAAATAATTCATGTTTTTACAAAGCATTTTAGTCTATTCATCATTAATGTCAGTAATGATTCTTTTTGGTATTTCAGCATCAAGAAAAAAGAATTATAATATCACAAATGAAGGCTTGATACAATATCACAGTTTTTGGCGATTTGATACAATCATTCCGCTTTTATTGTTTGCTGTAATTTTTGGTATGCGATATGATGTGGGCGTAGATCATTTGGGGTATCTCGATAAGTATTTAGGGGGGGAATATGCAGGTAAGAATGAGCCTCTTTTTCATCTGTTTTCTGATATAGGTTGGTCTTTAAACTTACACTATGTTGTATATTTTGCAGTTTTGGCTTTTGCACAAGTCTTTTTTTTCTTTTATGCTTTTAAAGATCAAAGATATCTTTATCCTTTACTAACATTCTTTATATTTACCAATGGGACAATTGGTTTTTGGATGAATGGTATTCGTCAAGGCATAGCAATGTGTGTTTGGATATATTCGTTAAGATACATTGATTCGAAAAAAATAACACCTTATTTAATATGGGGTGTTATAGCAGTACTCTTTCACAAGAGTGCTATTATACTATTTGTATTTTATCCCATCTTACGCAATGGCAAAGATTATTTTAAAAACATAACTTTGCAATTAGTGTTTTTCGCTTCAACTTTTATTATTAAAGAGATCTTTTCTCAAGTAATTATGCAGTTTGAGTCTGTTATAAATTTTTACATTTCCCTTTTAGGAGATGAAGTATATATGAAATACTATAATGTTGAAAGTCTGATGCAGAGCTTTAGTGATAGGCAAGGTACAGGTTTAGCGTATCTTTTTATAATAGGCGTTAATATTATTGTGATACTATTTAGTAAAAAACTTAAACAGTACTACAATAATAAATGGTTTAATATGATGTATTTTTTGTTTTTTATTGGGTTGATAACTAGTTATATGTTTCCTAGTGGAGCAATTTCACTAAAACGTCCTTTTCAATATTTTTATATTTTTCAATCAATAATGTATGCATACTTTGGTTATTATCTCTATAAGAATAAAGAGGATGGAAGTAAACTGATTCTCTTACTGTTATTGATAATAAGTTTTAGCGGTATTTTCTTTTTATCGCAATATACAGCAACTGAAAATTCTCATTCATTATTTCAGTTTTATTTTCAGAATAATATTAATGGGTATCCTAAATAAAAAAACTTTACAACTTAAAGCAAAAAAAGAAGATAATGGAAATAGCCTTATTTTTTAAAATTGACATATATTGTGTTACACATTTAATTGGATTGTTAAAATAAATATATTATGAACTTATACATCTATCCTTCTGCTGCTATCACTACAAATGGTTATGGGCTTGCTGTAATTGAAGATTTAAAAAAACAAGATCGTCTAAAAGATGATATTGTTATATGGTATGTGAAAAATAGTGCACAATCTCCTTATTATAAAAATACAGATATTGTAATAAAAAGATTGAAGCCATATGGTTTAAAAAGAATTTGGAATGTTTTAAGGAACAGAGTTAGTGGTGAGCTATATTATGAAGATATAAAATTTCTAAGGAATAAAAATATTGGAAATGTTTTTTGCGGAGATGTTGTTTTTTACAGAGCCATAAGGAAGTTGTTTCCGGATAAGCAGATAACTGTTCGTTTTCATAATTGTTTTTCAAGAATTAATACTAGAACACAAATTCTTGATGTTAAATCTAATTTAAAATTTAGAATAACATTGAAATCAATGTTTCAATTGGAAAAGGAGATTTTTAATGACAAAAAAGTATATAAGCTATTTATTTCAAATGAAGATAGAGATTATTATTCTATGATAACAGGTAGAACATATGATTCTGATACATGGTCATTTACTCCTAATGAGAAATTAATGTACAAAAATCGCAAAGCTATTCATTTTTCAAAAAAAATTGTTTGGTTTGGAGGATTAGAAAAACATAAACAAGATTCTGTTAGGTGGTTTATAAATAAGGTTTTTATGGACCTAAAAAAAGATATTCCTGATTTAGAGTTTCATCTTTGGGGGAAGGGCACTACTGAATTTAACGACAAGAAAAACAAAATATACGGGCATGGTTTTTATAATGGAGAAGAAATGCCACTTAAAGGTGAAGCTCTTTATATTAATCCAGATATTACAGGTGGTGGAATTAAAATGAAGTTGTTGACTTATTTTGAAAATGGAATTCCATTTATTTCCACTCCATTTGGTTATGAAGGGTACTCAAAAGAACTAATAGATAATAAATTTTGCTACGTAGTTGAAGAAAATGAGTGGATTAAAAAAATAAAAACCATTTTGATTTAATTAATAATGATTAGTATTATATTAAATGAAGATCTCGTATATATATCGATTTCCTACTAAGAAATAATGTTATTAGTCTTTTTTTTAATTAATTAGAAAATGAAAATTTCAGTCATAACAATAGCTTACAACAACGAAAAAGATTTACGCCCAACCATCGAGTCTGGAATTGCCAACTTATTTGAGACAAAAAATTAAGCGACATTTTTAATTAATTGTTTTTTAATATTATACAGTTTCCAAAATTCATCAATCGTCAAATTACCC
>DUUN01000411.1 GCA_012841535.1 Gallicola sp.
GGTTTAACCAATTAAAAAATATATGGAATGATAAAAACAAATCTTATGCATAAGGCTAATTCGAAAACGACATATGTTATTTTAGGAATAATTGTTTTGATTTTCATATTAGGACATATAGCAGAGTTCGCAGGTGTGATGTATAAAGAAGTATTTTTGAAATAAGACAAAATATGATACTTGTGATTATAGCTCTTGCTTTGATTCCAATTGCATTGGCGATTAAAAATAAGAAACTAAAATATGCATTGTTGATATGTTCAATGTTAGTAGCTTTATTGAGTTTTTTTGTATAAAAAGTATAAAAGAGATGGTTTAATTTTAATGACGAAAAAAAATGCTTATGAAAAAGATAAATTACATTTACTTGCTACTTGGTTTTATATTTTTTGCTATTATGATTTTTGTGTCAAGGAACTTTGATGTTAATGTTGTGATAATTAGTGCATTTATTGTACCTATTGGTTTCATTATTTCTAAAGGATTTTACACAGGAAAATCATTATTTTCTTCTGATATGAAAATCCTGATTAGTCTCACATTGGGAGCTATTATTGTTTCACTACTGTCGAGAAATACAGCGGCAACTATAATTCTATATAAAACTATTTCTATTGTTTTTAGTGCAGGTACGATTGCATTCATACTTTACCTAAATAGAAAAAAATATAGATAATTCTCTTTTTCATATCTACTATGCTTTTTATACCATGTATTGATAAAAATGATGTTAAATATAATGGATTGTGTAGTTTTGAAACTTGTGCTTGGATAAAAGCTCATTCTCTTAAATTTGGCTTTACTGTGTAAAATTATGAATCATAGACGTTTTAGTATTTTCCTGCTTGTGTTGTTTGTTTTGATTTTGATAGTAGTTGTAATACTGTATGTTCTGAATCAGATTAATACTCTTAGTTTTTTTCTTAATAGTGGAGTAGCTATTTTGGGAATTATCACCGTAAATAGGAATATGAAATTGAAATAACACAAATACGCATGACATAATCTTTGATCATCTTAAAGATTGAAAAAGAGATTTAAAGTTTGAGAGTGTTTTAAAATGTCAATGATTAAATTATTTATCAACTAAAATAGACTTAAAACACTCTCTTTTATAAATAAATTGAAATGAGACACTTAAAGTTATTATTAGTCTTCCCAATACTACTAAATACTTTATTCATTAGTGGACAGACAATCTATTTAGAAGGAACTGTGAAAAATGTAGATAACGAAGAAGCGATTCCTAATATAACCATACTCACTAAGGATGGAAAAATAGGGACAGCGACTAACCACAAAGGAGAATTCTCTTTATCTGTATCTCCCTCCTTTGCAGATTCCTATCTGTTTTTTTCTGGTATTGGTTTCAAAAGAGATAGTATTTTAATTACTAAAGATTCCGATAAATATATCATTAAACTTCGCCCTGAAATTTATGTTTTGCAAGATGTCTATGTTATTCCTGACTCCACATTGATTACATTACTAAAAAATGCATTTAATAAGATAGCGGATAACTACCCTTTAAAGCCATCAGCTTATCTTGGTTTTTATCGTGAAAGTATGCAGGATGAGACAAATGAACATATCAATTTTACAGAGTCTGTATTGCATACTTATAAAGATTCATATATTCAACCTTCTGGCCTTCCGGGACAGATAGAAATTATAAAATCCAGAAAACGGAATTTTAAGAATATTGGGAGTTTTTATCTTGGTGGCCCTTTTCTTATTATAAATATGGATGCAGTACTTAATAAGAGAAGATGTATCGATCCCCGTCATTTCAGTGAATATGAATACCAATTCAATGGTGTTGTTTCAAAAGGAAGAGAATCTTTTTACAGTATAAGTTGGAAAAAGAAAGATTCTAAAAAAGATATCAATAAATCTACAATGTATATTGAAAAAGAGAGTTTAGCTTATGCTGAA
>DUUN01000786.1 GCA_012841535.1 Gallicola sp.
CAGCTTCGCCAGTAATTTGGTTTATTTTAAATCGATTTCGTTGTTCATTTGTTGCGCCCAGAAGATCAAGGCAAATATCATAAATAATTTCATCGCTATATGTAAATCCGTATTTCCGCCGAATTTCTTTTATTTTTTTATATACTGAATTCGCATCTCCGTTTGGCCAACAAATAATTAAAGATAATTCATTTCTGAAAATACCAGCATCATTTTCTTCGGGATCATCTTTAAGCAGTTTGATTACTTGCAATAATAATACTAACGGAACATTATTATTGGCATTTTTCCTGAATGGATTATTGGTTTGATATTTCATCAGTGCATTTAAAAAAACATTTTTAACTTTATTGTCGTTTATGGGGTTCTCATTATAAGCATCAATTAACATATGGCCTGTTGTAGAAATAATAATTGGTTTGTTCATTTCATAGAAAATAAACCCAAACTCCATGGCCAATTTAAACCAAGTATCAAATCTTGAAGGCCACCCTTTTTCAAAACCTGCTTCTTTATGTCTTTGAGGACTATTTCTAATGATATCTTCAACTTGTTCACGAGTGAACGATAAATCATCATTTAAATAGATATTCTTGTATTCAGGGATTCTCATTTCGTATTGTTGTGTATAATAAAGCTTATTTGTTATTAGATTAACAGCTACTTCATGTATTATCTCGTTTGTCAGAATTTTCCCTTCAAAAGGAACTATACATTTTAAAAAGTTTGCAATACGTGCGGGATTTCTCATCGTAGTTGAAAAAGAAAGTGGTTTGTGCTCAGGTTGCCTTTCTCTTGCCATATGAAAACTCCTTTAATAATTCTTTACCAGTACTTCATAAGAATCTTTTTCCGTATTGTCGTGGTAGCTAATATAATTACTCTTTATTCTTACGATATTGTATTTCTGAGCCCAAAGATTAAAGCATCCATTGTAACGATTTCTGTGCCAGAGAACATTAGAAACAGCAAATCTAACTTTTTTTGAATTGAGTTCATCAAGGTAGTTTATGAGCCTCATTTCACTATCTTCATCCCAGAGTTTATTATATTCGCTTGATGTAATAAGATAAGGAGGGTCTAAATATACCATATCATTTGGTGTTGGTCTAACTTCATCAAGAAAGTCTTGAAAATCCATATTAAACAGTTTAATTTCCTTGTCTTTCACAAATGAAAAATAATCATTTAGAGCACTCACTACATTATTGTTAAAGTCTACATTTCCAACAGGAATATTGAAGTTGCCTTTTGAATTAAATCGTAGCATTCTATTAAAACCGTAAATAAGGAGCATGTATAGAAGCATCATATCATCTTTGGTTATGTTGTAGTCATCCCTCATTTTAATGTAAGCATCTTTATTATATCTCGCAAAATAAGTTTTCTTGAATTGTTGTCTGTACTCTAAAGGTACATCTTTTCCTAAATACGTGGCTGAAAGTTGATATTTATTAATATATGCCTCTAAAGATGTCCAGAAGGCTTCTTGATTGTTGCTATAAGATAAAAGAAATTCATGCAGTTTAACTAAATTGGTGTCAATGTCGTTTAATAAATACTGATTTGCATCAGTGTTAAGAAAAACACTTCCACCACCGCAG
>DUUN01000851.1 GCA_012841535.1 Gallicola sp.
ATAATAGTGTTTTTATAAATTGTTTTTTTGATATATGTTAATAAAAAGGTTGTTAATTTATTTATATTGTGATATAATTAATTAATGAATACTTTGTGTATTTTCTTTTTTTACGCAATATTTCAATAGGGGCTTGTATGAGTTATATCAGTTAATGATATTTCATAAATAAAGATAACAAAAGGATGGGGTTATGGATTTAAAATTGAAAGACAAGGTTGTCTTGATTACAGGTGCAACAGGTGGTATTGGCCAAGCAGTATCTAAAGCATTTTTAGAAGAAGGTGCTAAAGTAGCATTGACTTCTACTGCACAAGAAAAACTTGACAAACTTATGGCAGAATTAGGAAATCCTAGTGAAGACAGAGCGATCGGACTTGTAGTTGACGTAACAGACGAAGATGCAGTAAAAGCAGCTATCGACAAAACAGTTGAACACTTTGGCAGTCTATATTCAGTAGTTCCAAACGCAGGATACAACGGAGATTGGCAAGAAGTTAAAGATGCAACAGCAGAAAACTACCAAAAAGTATTCGATATCAACGTATATGGCGTACTTTATGTTATGAAACATGCGATTCCTTATCTATTAGAAAACGGATCAGGTTCTATTGTAGTTTTAGGTTCTGAAGGATCTTATGAAGGATCACCAGGAATGGGCGCATATGTAGCATCTAAACACGCAGTAGCAGCAATTGTAAAAACTGCAGCTACTGAAGTTGGGGAAAAAGGCATTCACTGTAACTTTGTAGCACCTAGTGCAGTAGATACAGATATGATGAGAAGAATTGAGAAAAATACATTTGGAGATACAAAAACTCCAGAAGAAGCAGAAAGATTCTTTGCAGATGCATCTTGGGATAAGAGATATGCAAGAGTAGAAGAAGTAGCTGCTTGTTGTCTATACCTAGCTAGCGAAGTTTCCGCTCACATAATGGGTTGGGGAATTAGACTAGATGGTGGAAAACACATATTATAATTAGAAATAAAATCTACAAACTCCTCAGTAATGGGGAGTTTTTTATTTGAAATAATTGTAAAGGTATTGATATAATTAATATATAAAACTACGAAAAACCCAACATAAGGAGGATTAAATTGATAGAAAAAGCTAGAGCGTTGATTTACAAAAGACATAGTGGACAAACTAGAAAAGGTAAGAAGGACCCTTTTACAAATCACTTGGAAGATGTTTTTGAGATAGCAAGAAGTCTTACTGAAGATGAAGTTGTTTTGGCTTCTGCATATCTTCATGATATTGTAGAAGATACGGATACTACCATCGAGGAAATAAGGGAGATGTTTGGAAAAGAAGTGGCAGATTTTGTCGCTTCAGAAACTGAAGATAAAAGGGCGGAATTAGATCCAGAAAAAACTTGGAAAATAAGAAAAGAAGAACAGCTTTATCACTTGAAAAATAATCGAAATAAAGACTTATATATAATCGCCTTAAGTGACAAATTGGCTAATACCAATGAGATGGTGAAAGATTATCGGGAAATGGGAGATAAGCTGTGGGAGCGATTCAATCAAAAAGACCCCAAGGAAATCGCTTGGTATTATAATAGCATGGCAGATATATTTAGACTAGAATTAGGTGATACTAAGGCGTTTAAAGAATTGAAAAATAACATAGATTTTTTATTTAATAAATAAAATGCCAGACAAAATCTGGCATTTATTCTAAACATGACTCTTCAAAAGATTGAAGAGTTTTTTCCTATTCTCCTTGAGCCGGAATAAATTCGTCTATTACCAAACTTCCATCTTTTCCGCTGACATTTATTGTGTAATACTGGGTATTTCCATCTTCATCTACATAGGAAATTCCATTGTTAGGTATTGTACCGAAAAAAGAGAAGTTTGCTAGCAATGGTTTATCTGGCGTTA
>DUUN01000383.1 GCA_012841535.1 Gallicola sp.
AAAATTACACAAAATTCTTTGTTATACCATATCAAATAAAGTAGTGAAAATTCTCTTAAAATTATGAAAAAAACAGTTATCGATACAAGAGATTGTACCAATAACTGCATTTTATTTTAACTTGTCTTGATAGGTCAATTAGTAAGGAATATTCTGTGAAAATTGATGACAACGCTATAAAAAGTAATGAAGTCTAAAAGTAAACAAGACAAAAAGTAAGCAGGCCGAAAAACAATTGGGATGTAAAGTAAGGTAAAGGAACAAGTTCTCCTTTAATTTTTCATAAGATTGCTTAATAAAAATTTGCTAAGTATATAAAGGATTGTGGAAAATAAAATCTATTTTCATTTTATATTTAGCTTAATATTAAGCATGTTATAATAATTATATAACATATGATATAGATACATATTTATTGATTAAAATGTGGTTTAAAGCAAATATATTGGATATAAGTGTCGCCTTTTAAGTCAATATATCTTGTAATTAGATTTAATATGAAAGCTTACTATAGATAAGTGTTTGCTTGGAGAAAGTCTATGTGGAGGATGAATTATGAAAAATAAAAATGAGATAGGCGAAGGAAAGTGTAGAGCAGAATATATAGAGTTAATAGAAAATTCGGTATCAGCATACTATGCGGCAATAGAAATACACAATAAACCAATGATATCTTACCGTTATGAAACAACAACACTACTTTTACTAAATTCTTGGGAATTAGCTTTAAAAGCTTTTCTTATAAAGTTTACAGACAAATCAATCTTTACTAAAAAAAATAAAACCATAAGTTTTAGAAATGTTTTAAAAAGTGTTGGAGACTTTTTATGCTCTAAAAATTTTGTAGCAGTAAAGGAAAACTTGAAAAAAACTTGGGAGTATAGGAATGAAATAGCCCATTATTATTCTAGAGATATAGAAGCCGTGGTATTTATGCTTACCGCAAAATGTGCTTTAAACTATGCAAATTTTATAAAAAAACATTTTGCTAAAGAAATATTTTTAGAGGAAAATTTGTATATTTTGCCTTTAGGCTTTAAGTTGCCGTTTAATCCAGCAGAATTTTTATCCCCCAAAACAATTTCTTCAATAGACATGTTACCAGCGAAGAATTTTATTGAAGAGATTGTGTCCACAACGCACGCATTGGATGATAAAGGGGTTGAGGATTCGATAGTTTTGGGCTTTGATATTTGCTTTAAAAGTATTAAGAATATTAACAACTGCGATTTGATTGCTGCAATTACTACATTAGATAAAGCAGATATAGCATTTGCAAAAGAAGTAAAAGTTAAACTTACTGATGATGTCGGGGCAGCAAAAGTAAAGCTGACAGAAAAAAATATGATAGAAATGTTTCCCCTGGAATATAAAGAAGTGTGTAATTTATGTCGCCAAGAGATTCCAGGATTTAAACAGAATGCCAAGTTTAATGCCATTATGAGGGAGTTGAAAAAAAACAGTGAGTTTTGTTACTCTAGGAAGTTAAATCCCAGAAGTAAAAAGTCGGTAACTAAAACTTTTTATTCGGAGAGCATAATTTATGAGTTGAAAAAACTTTATGTTTAATATTTAGAGTTTATTCAATATAAAAATTATAAGTGATAGATATATTTTCTGAAAGCTATTGTGCAGCTAATAGCTCAAGAATTGAAAGCACATCGTGTCGATGTCTCCAAGAGCAAATTCCAAAATATCTAAAAAGGTTTAAAATATAATGAATGTTGCTTGGCGTAATGCTGAGTGTTGCTTCATCTACTTCTCTTGAAGTTTTTCCTAGCAAGTCAGCAGAATTGTCAAAACATGATATTGGAATAGTAAAATAAACCATAGGCTGAACCCCACTTGCATATTGTTGTTTTTGTATTGATATTTCTATGGATAAACTTCTATCTGATTCATAATAAGAAAAAGTAGGAAGTACTATGTCTTGTCTATGAAAGACAAAATCAGAAATTTTTACAGTTTCTTTTTCATTAGTTTCTATTTTATACTGCTCGTCAAATGAAAATTTTCTGTTTTTTATTTCAAAAATTAATTCTTCTAAATTTTTATTGCTTATTAACTTTGCCTCTTTAGCTAAAAAAAGAATTTCAGATAATTCATAAGGATTTTTTCTTTTTTTATTTGAGCCAATAAACTCAATTTCTTTAAGAATAGTAGTCTTTTTAGGGCGGTTTATGTCAGAGTCATATCCAATTTGCCATTCCATGTAAGATTCTTCTTCAAAGGGGGTTGTCCTTGTTGCAAATCCTTCTCCATATTTAGAATTATTTTCCCTGTTTTTCCACCTAAACTTTCCTTTGTTTTTAGTGATTAAATGCAGTTTAACTTTATTTAAACTAACTTCGTGTCTAATATCTTCCATAAATACTCTCCTTAACTCTTTATATATAATAATATAACAAATTGTATTAGAATGCAATTTTCAAAAGCTCCATTAAAAATGGGAGATTGCAAACATGGGAGGACATGTTGATTTGTTTTAAGTTGGTTTGATTTTTATAAATTAGACTTTTTTGATTTTCAGAACAGAAAAAGAGAAACCATATTGTTAAACAACTTTTTATTAGATAATTTTGCAAGGATATTTAGCTTAATAAAAACTATTTTTTGTGATATTATTTTTGTGAGGTGAATAATGTGATTTTATCAAAAAATGAACACTTATCGAAAGAGGATATTATTAAAAACGGGAGTATTTATACCCCTAAACACATAGTTCAGATATCAAAGTCATGGCTGAAAGATAAAATTAATATTGGTGACTACATCATTGATTTTGGTGTTGGATATGGTGCTTTTATTTCAGAGTTTTTAGATTTATCTGCTAATTTAATAGGCACTGATTTAGATATAGATTCTGTTAATTTAGTTAAGTCATTGTTCCCAAAAGTTAAAGTTATAGCAGAAAATTCACTACTAAACATTTCCCGCAAAAAATATGGAATAAGCAAGGAGGCAGATATAGTTATAATCGGAAACCCACCTTATAATGATTTCACAAGCCAGTATAAAAAGGGAAAGAAAGGTGAGTTAACAATGGATGATTCCGTAAAAGCTAGAGATTTAGGAATTTCATTTATGAAAATGTATGCTTTATTAAATCCAACTTATATTTGTATATTACACCCTTTATCATATCTTATTAAGAAAACAAATTTTAATTTGTTAAAGGAATTTAAAGACAAATATGTTTTGGAAAAGGGGATAATATTTTCTAGTAACGAGTTCGAGAGTATAAAAAAGTCTCATTCAGAGTTCCCAGTTGTGCTTGCTCTTTATAAAAAAACTAGTAGTGTTGAAATGACTTTTGATTTCATTAGAAATTTTGAATTTGAAATTTTAAATTCTAGTAGTAGTTTTAGTTTAAAAAATTATGAGACAATAGATGGCAAAATTTCCAAATATCCAAGAAAAGAATGTAGAAGCCGTGATGGTTTGAAATTTTATACACTAAGAGACATAAATGCATTGAGACGAAACAAAACTTTTTTAATAGGGAATTTAAGCAACGGACTTAGTGTAGCTTTAGAAGATCTATACAAGTATGCATGGCTTGATTATTTTAAAAAACATTTTAGTTCTGATAAAATGTTTTTATATGGGAATCTATCTCCCTTATATTCTTCAAAAATAGAAATTGCAGAAGTTAAAAAAGAGCTAATATCTTATGTTTTTCAAACAAATGATATTGTTAAAAATTATATTATTAAAAATAATCTTATGGGCGAGTTAAAAAAATTTTATAGAATTGAAGAATTTTCAAAAGATTATAAAGCTTTAGATGAAATTATGCATACATTAATATAATGTGGTATTGACTGATAACACAAGCTCAAAAAACTAATGTCTAATCTCCGCAAAACTAATAATAATTAATATTTTTAAGCAGGAAATTTCTAAGAGTTTCACAAAAGGAAAGGGATTGAGAATGTTTTTAAGCTACGTAGGCTATAGTGCAATTAAAAAAATGTAGTGACAGTGTTACAAAAAGTAAATAAGTCTAAAAGTAGTAGAGACAAAAAGTAAAAAAGTCTAAAAGTAGTAGAGACAAAAAGTAAAAAAGT
>DUUN01000805.1 GCA_012841535.1 Gallicola sp.
CATAGTAACAGAAGCACCACTATTGATAAGTAAAGAGGCACAGGAATGTCGAAAGTCATGAAGTCTAATATGTTTTAAATCGGCATCGTCTGCTATCTTTTTACACATGCTACGGACAGTTTTAGGATTGAATGGACTAATACCATTATCTTCACCAAAGATGAACATAGAGTCATTAAAATTGCGAAACTTAGATAACTCTTTGCGATATTCAGAAAGATGCTCCAACAGATCATCACAAATAGGTAATACACGATTGCTATCTCTTGTTTTAGGAGCAGCAATGTAATACTCGTTAACTCGTTCGGTTTTTTTATTTTGAATTTGTTTGTTTATCTTCATTTTCTTTTTATCGAAATCAATATCTCTCCATGTTAAACCTCTAGCCTCACCACATCTAAGACCACAGTAGTATAGAGTTTGAAAATAGCATCTCCACATTGAATCTTCTTCACCAGAAATAAACTTTTTAAATTCAGGAAGAGTGTAGTATTTCATTTCTTTCTTTAATCCATTAGGATCTTTGAACTTATCCATCTTTCTATATACAGATAAAAAATTAAAATCATACCAACGAGTTCCAAAGTTTAGAACAGACTTCCAATGTTTAAGAATATCGTTTTTATATCTTAGACATATTTTTTTATTAGCAGTCATTTGTTTTTTCCATTTATTGAAATGCTCAATATCATAATCTACACATTTGATTTTCATAAACACTTTTAAATATTTATACATATTAGGGTAAGATGCTAGAGTAGTGAATTTGCATACTTGCTTTCTATCTTCAAGAAATTTATCATATAGCTCCTGAAAAGTCATATCGACAGGAACATCTTTATAATCAACAATCCAGATCAAGAAATCATGTTCTGCTTGCATAGCCTCTTCACGAGTAGCATATTTTTTACTTACCTTAGTTCGTGTCTCTTCTGAATCACCAGTGGTATATTGAACTTTATAAAAAAATGACTTGCCATCCTTAGTGACACTTTTTGATTGATAAACTGCCATAGCAATCACTTCCTTTCTCGTGTGTATTAATCACTTAAAAAAGGAAATTAATCAAGATTTAGATACAACTAAATTGCAATTAGATACGAATTTAGATACAAAATCACCAATTTTTAGAGTTTTTTGCTATATAGCCATTAACGAGAAACAACGGTTTTTAAAGGGTTTTAACGGGTAGAGTGGTATAGAAATGTCATAGTCCCACAACCCCCTGAAATCCCGTCAGAAATGGCGGGATACTTTGTTTATAAGGGCTTTATGCCATTTGATATATGTATTAGGTACCCAAATAGGTACCCATTTTAATTTAGTTTGTCGATTATGCTTACAATTTCATTCATTTGATTTTTAAATAGGTGAGAATATGTGTTTAATGTCTCATCTATTTTTGTATGTCCTAAAAATTTAGCAACTACATTTATTGTTGCACCACTATTTATTAAGAGTGATGCACAACTATGTCTAAAATCGTGTATTCTAATTTGTTTAACTTCTGCTAACTTACAATTTTTATTTTTCCTACATCTAAGTTTTCCATTAGTGATAGGTTCTGTATCTCCAAATAAATACCAGTCATTATTAAATCCATAATGTTTTTTTGAAATTTCATATAACTTTTTCATATCTTCAATTAATACTTTTGGTATAGGAATATTTCTTATACTAGATTTTGTTTTTGGTGTAGTTACCATATATGACTTACCTTCATCACCATGAGTAGCAACGATATTTTTATTAACACTTAAATATTGATTGTCAAAATCTATATCTTTCCAAGTAAGTCCTCTAAGTTCTCCACGACGAAGTCCACAATAATATAAAGTTTCAAACATTGTCTTATACAATATATCATCTTCTACAGATATAAATTTTTTAAATTCTTCATAAGTGAAAAATAACATCTCTTTTGGTATTTCATTTGGATCAGTAAAATTAGTCATTTTGTTATAAGTTGCAGTAAAGTTAAAATTGTACCATTTAGTAGCAAAGTTTAATAATTCTTTAAAGAATTTAAATAAATGATTTTTATGATTAGTTGTATATCCATAAGAATTTATTTGTTTTTTCCATTTTTCAAAGTGTTCAATATTAAAATCTTTTAGTTTAACATTATCTAAGTCTTTGAAAAACTTTTCTCTATCACGATAAGTCTTTAAAGTAGTATATTTCACTTTGTCTTCTTTATAAGCGTAGAAGAGAGTATATAAATCTTTAAAAGTCATATTACGATCTTTGTCACTTCTTTCAGTATTTATAGTTAGAAACTCTCTTTCGGCTTTTAAAGCCTCTGTTTTAGTGAAAAACTTCTTTGACTTATATTTTCTTCTAGTTCCATCTAAATTCTTTACGTAGTCATAAAAAATCCATTTACGGCCATCTTTTGTCCATTCATCTTTGTCTAATAGTTTAACTGCCATAATTTTCCTCCTTGCTTGAATTATTGCTATTACTTACCGAAAAAATATCATTAGTAAGTATTTCTAGAGGTTCCTTATATTTAGCAGTATATAGTCTTTCTGTTTGAGTTCTTTTACATTCTATAAATAATCCTAGTTTTTCTAATTCTTCTTTATTACTTGCTATTAATTTACCTAAAACAGGTGGAGTAATAAATAAGTTTAGTTTACTGACCATTTCAGAAATAGTAAAAGTAAATTCCTTTTTACTAATAGCATATTTTAAAAATTGAATTAGATTTGGATTAAGTGTTTCTTTGGTATCTTCATCAATACTGAGTATTAGATTATCATTTCTTTTCAGTACGTAATCTTTACTTGGATAATCTCTGCTTTCATAACTTAAATAAAAAGTTGATTTAATATTTTCATCTTGTTTTAATGCTAACTTACCATCTACACAAGTATCAATAGCAGTACTTCCTAGAGATTTACCTTTACGATTTAAATGATGAACTATAATAATAGTAACTTTATAATCATTGCATAATTTACGTAGTTGTGGAAATATTTTTTGACTCATATCTTGATAATTATTTAAATCATAATAACTTCCAAAATTTATTCCATTAAACATATCAATGAATACTAATTTACCATTGTATTTTTCTTTAAATTCACTTATTTCTTTTTCAACTTTTAATATACTTATTTGTGTCATATTATCTTCTGGAAAAGTGTATAAAAAGTTATTTTCTTTTAAGTTGCATTTCATAAAATTAATACGACTAATAGTTTCAGATGGATTCATTTCTGTACTTAAATATAAAACAGATGTTTTATTAGTCCTTAAATTCAAAAAAGGAATACCATTACAAACAGAATTAGCTATTTGAAGAGCCATAGCTGATTTACCAACTTTGGCTTCTCCAAGTAAGCAATATAGACCATTTTCTCTAATCATATTTTCAATTACATAATTAATATCG
>DUUN01000341.1 GCA_012841535.1 Gallicola sp.
GTTTGATTCTTTCATCGCATTAATATAGCCTTGTTCTTTAGCGATATTTACTGTATAACGTCTAGCTGTTGATAATAAGTAAATATGTTTTTTACCTTTATTAATTAAAGCTTTGGTCATATCATAGGCTGCTTTTAAATAGTCAATAGCTACAGATGCTGTATTTTTATCTTCATTAATGACGTTTGTAAAAACATATGGAATATTTGATTGTTTTAAAACATCTTTAACTTCTTCAGTCGCTTGATCAGATAATTCGTCGTTTAAATAAAGGACTCCGTCTACCTGTTCTGCAACTACACTTCTCATAACATCTTTAACTTGAATATCATCATGGATTTGGAAAATCTTAATTGAGTAATCATAAGTATCTGAAATATCCATAATTCCACCAATCATCTCAGCAACAGATGCTCTTGTAATATCAGAAATGATTACTCCAACTGAAGTTGTTTTTCTTGAGGCAAGACCTCTAGCAACCATGTTAGGACGATATCCTAATTCTTCAATTACTTTTAAAACTTTTTCTCTTGTTGCAGGTTTAACTTTCTCAGGATGGTTTAAAACTCTAGAAATAGTAGCTAAAGAATATCCTGATGCTGCTGCAACATCATATATAGTAACGTTATTTGACATAAATTTTACCTCCGTTTTCAAAATTTCTACATGGTAATTATAACATATTTTGAAAATGCTTTCAATATTTCATGGCTATTTACTGAAAATGTTTCATTTAGAGTTACAATTATATTGTAATTTTGTGAAAAATCCCTTTTAATCGAGAAAATCCCTATAAAAAAGAAGGAACCCCCTTCTTTTATTTTGGCACATTTTTTAAAACATGTTTACTTACTAAATATCCAATAGTTGCAGCTACTAAACCAAATAAGATAAATGAAGCTAATGCAATAAAATATCCGCTTACTTTTGTTGTATCATACCAAGTGCTAATAATGAGCGCTGGGTATACAGTTAGCAGCATACAAATTGAGTGAATAAAGATTTTCTTTTTAACACTCCAAACATCATAATCATAAATTGGTTTGAAACCGATTATTGATGATGTGATAATTCCAACTGCTATTAATTGCATTCTTGCTTTTGGTTCTCCTTTATTAAGCGATAATAACACTAAAACTAGAAATAGCGAAAATGGAATAAAAAATCCCTTTAAAATATTTAATAATAATTTCTTTTTTTTCATATACTTATCCTCTTGTTAATTACACTTAGAATATATTGTAGTACATAAAAATAAAAAAGGAAGGTAATAAACCTTCCTAATTTATTTAATTATTATTCAATAATTTCTGATAGATATGTTGTAAGATTTAATCTATGTAATTTTCTATCTCCTTGAGCTTCACTTACACTGTAATAATATAAATAATTACCAACAATTTGCATCTCTACTGCTAGTCCAGTACCATTAGAATCATTTTCATAAATTAACTCGGGATTTAAACCATCCATACCAACTTTATAAATACCATTTTTTGGACCTAAAGTAGTAACGTTAGTATAGTAAATGAATCCATCATAAACTAAGAAGGCTACTGGGTCGATACTTGTTATTAAATCTACCATACCAGTACCATCAAGATTCATTTTTGATAATGCTTTACTAGCATTAACAATTCCGTATAGTCTTCTAAAGTAAATCTCATTACCAACAAATTGGAAATATGTTGTTTTTTCATCACTTACTTTTTGTGGTGTGCCTAAACTTCCATCAGGATTAATGTCTACAATCATTATATTACCTGAAGTTGTAGATGCTCCAGTGATGTAATATAACTTACCGTTATA
>DUUN01000098.1 GCA_012841535.1 Gallicola sp.
GCACCTGCTTCAATGCCGCAGCGTGAAAGATATAATCTACGCCAATCATTACATCGTCCACCGAACGCTTATCGCGCACATCGCCGATGTAAAACTTGATTTTCGGATTCTGGAACCGATGACGCATATCATCCTGTTTTTTCTCGTCGCGGCTAAAGATACGAATCTCTTTAATATCCGTATCGAGAAAACGCCGCAGCACGGCATTACCAAACGACCCCGTGCCGCCGGTAATCAGTAGAATTTTATGAGAGAAGAGAGACATATTTTTTACTTTGTTGAACTAGGAGTTAAAAAAATTAAATTTTGTTTTGAAGAAATTCATATAATATTTTAGCTTGAAGATTTTTATTGAAATATTTTTCAGCAACAATTTTACCTTTACTTCCAACGTTTTTTGCTTTTATTGGATCTTTTAATGCTCGGATTAATGCATTTGCAAAGGATTCAATAGAGTTTGGCTCAGCAAAATATATTGATTCCTCATCTATGAGGTAATTGGGAATTTCTCCAATAGATGTGGCACATACCGGGATTCCTGTTGCAAGATATTCTCCTAATTTAGTGGGAAATCCACCTAATGCTTGTTTTGATAAAGGTCTTGGTAAAACTAGTAATTTTGCATTCATAATTATCGATGGAATCATATCTCTTGGGTATTCTCCCATCCAGAAAATTGAAGTTTCAAGATTAAATTCATTTATTAATTTTAAGTAAATAGGAATATCATAATGCCATTTACCGATCAAATATAATTTATAAAAGGGAAATTCTTTAATGATTTTTGCAAAAGCTTTGATCAAAATACTTATTCCTTCTTTTTTATCATTCATAGATCCTACAAAAGCAATGTATGGCATTTTAAAATTTTTTGGAGGGGAAGTCTTTTGTGAAAATCTTTCTAAATCGACGGTCATAGGTAAATGAAGTAATTGCGGTCCCTTGATAGAAAATGAATTGTAATAATCAAACAAGGTTTTAGTCATCAAAGCAATGCCATTATAAGCTAAATATGCTTTTTTTAAAAAAAATTTTTCTCGTTTATGAGCAATGATTTTTTGTATAAAATTACCCTTATTCGTTTTATAAATGTCAAGAAATTCACTCATTTCTAGGAATATTTTAACATACGGGTATTTTTTTCTTAGAGAATGTGCTATCTGAAATCCAAATAAACTATTGTCTGTCCAAATTATTGATTTTGTATCTTTAAGTAAATTTAGAATTTTTCTTTTTATAATAAATTGGGAAATATATCGAAAAAAATATTCATAAAAACGAATTTTCCAATAGTTATCTATTACCAATAAGTTTATATACTTATATTGGAAGCCCATGTATTCACCATTCTGTTTAAATTTTTGTTTTTCATTTTGTGTTTGATAACCATCAATTATCAGTAAGTTAATATTTGCACCTAAATTAACTAAACCTTCAATTAATGTTCTCCATCTGTTTGCTGAAGCAGAGCTTTGATTATATGGATTGTTGCTAATCAAAATTGTAATATTGAGATTATTGTTTTCTTTCATTTTTTTCAATAATTGTTTTATAAATCTGAATTAAATTATCTAATATTAAATCTTTATTATGCCTTATTAGTGCTTTATTCCTCGCATTTTGTCCATATTTAATTGCTTTGTCCCGATTTCTAATAAGTTCTAATATCGCACCCGCTGTTACCCATGGATCTCCTTCTTGAATAAGTATTCCCTCTTCTCCGTCTTTCAATAAAGAAGAAGTGCCGCCGACAAAAGTGGCAATACAAGGCATTCCCAATATCATGGCTTCGCATAAATTATTTGGACTATTTTCAATATGTGAAGTCATAACATAGATATCTGCATACAAGAGACTGTTGACTAATTGATTTTCGGTAAGACTTCCTAATAATTTTAGATTTTTTCGAGGATAATTATTATTTAATTTTTTTTTCGTAATTTTGTTTATTAAATCATCATTTTTAATTCCTGCAACTTGCCATTCAAAGTTAATATTTAGACCATTTAATATATTAATTGTATGACATATAATTTCGAATCCTTTATAGGGGTTATTAGCATTTGTAGAATGTATAATTATTTTTTCCCTATTGTGTGGAGTCCATTCTTTTGTATAAAATGTATCTCTTAATATTTCACTACAATAAAAGTATTCGCTAAACGGGGAGAAAATAGTCGATATTCGTTTATCCCAGGAGGTTCTTCCAATTATATATTTGCAATTTAATAAATTCCTTTGCTCTATTTCTTTTAATTTTGAAAACATTTTATACTTATTAATGAATGGGAAGAATCCATTTAGTAAAGTTTTTCTGTTTAACGGAAAAATTAATTTTCTGAAATATTTTTTTTCAATTCCAGAGAAATATTTATGTTCGTATATTGTTATGTTTCCTTGAATTGAAACCACAATAGGAATAGAAATTTTTCCTATAATACACCCAAAAGGGTTTTCTGTACCTTGTATATGAATCAAATCTGGTTTAATTCTCTTAATAAGCGATAGATATATTTGAAGATCTTCTTCATCTTTGATTTTATTTGAAAATACTTTTTTTATTAGGTTAAAGTAAAAGTTTCCAGAATTGATAGGATAATAATAAGTCTTTTTGTATTTAAAAGGTTTAAGAATGTGAGGATGATAAAATGCTATGTGGAGTTCTACTTTTTCTTGAAGTTGCTTGTCCAAGGATTTGAGCCACCCTCCTCCTAAGGATTCATATTTGATATATTCTTCCCCATTAGCAGGTGTATTTGAAAACCAAAGAATTTTCATATTAATTTATTTTAAACCGATTTCTTTTATTAAATAAATGTCAGGACATTCTCTCAACCATTTGGAATTACATCCTGCTATTGAGATGAATATCATAATATATTTTAAGGTTGCTCCAGGGATTCCAAATCCAATCA
>DUUN01000287.1 GCA_012841535.1 Gallicola sp.
GTACGAAACATCTGTACTAGTAGCAGAACAAGTATATGTAAAACCAAAACATGCAGTAATAGCAAGTGGAGAAGTATTCCCAGATGCTATAGTTGGGGCACCATATGCAGCAAAGAAGGGTTATCCAATAGTATTATCTAGAGGAAACAACGTTCCAGATGTTGTTATGGACTATGTTTTAGGTAATAGATAAATAAAAATTGAACAATAATGAGAATGAATAATAGGGATGTAAAACAGAGTGGATTTAAAAACTACTCTGTTTTATATTTATTGAATAAGAAATGTATAGATGATATCATGTAATATATGTATAGATGATAGTATTGAAGTGATTATATGGGAGGAGAAGAGTGAAATTATATAGAAAGAAAAAATATTTGAGTTTCATATTAGCAATAGTAATTATATTCTCAAATACAATAGCCTTAGCTTCAAATGAAACTAAACAGGAAGGAAATAAAGAAATTGGACATGGTAATATCTTATTGAATTACGAAGAACTTACATTAAAGAATGGAACAGCTATAACATCACAAAATTCTGTAATCCCTAATGAAGATATAGTTAATTTTGTTCTTGATGTGAATTCCAATCCCGGACAAGTGGAAATAAATCTTTTTAAGAAGGACAATATAAGAGAAGATTTATTTTTAAAAGCGGAATACAGGGATATTAAAGTTTATGAAATAGCTGATAATGGAGAGGAAAAAGAATTAACGGACTTTATAAGTGGTAGTGATTTAGAAAAATATACTATTAAAATAAATAGCAAGGGTGCTTTAAGAATTAAAGGTAATTTTGAAATGACCTATATTGCAATAACTGATAATGGTATAGTGGCACAGTCTGGAAATTACTATGATATAGAGGACAAGGATAACTTCGTTTTTAAAGTTGAAACAAATAATATTTCTGAGACTTTTAATATACCTGTTAGAGGAAAAAACACTGACTATAATCCTGAGAAGCCGGTAGAGCCGGAAGAAGCTGAAAGGCCTGAAATAGAGGATGATGAACCTTGGGATGAAGGATTGTTTCGTACACAATTCGATGGAAATGGTGTTAGAATAGATAAAATCAATTTGGATCATCCCAAAATAGAAGAATATCGCCAAAGGAAGACCTTGGTTATTCCGGAAAAAATTGGTGGAAAAGATGTTGTTAATATTGGCTTTGGTAATGATTACTCAAAAAATGAGATTTTTGCCAACAAAGGCTTTACTTTTAATCAAATTATCTGGCCGGAGACAATGACAAAAATTGGGAATATAGCTTTTAAAAATTATGAAAATGAACTTTATATTAGTTTCCCTAAAAATTTAAAAACTATTGGCAACAATTCATTTTCCGGAATAAAAAATCTAAAGGGAAATTTAGACTTTCCAGAAAGTCTTACAACAATTGGAGATTACGTATTTAGCGGATGTGAAAATTTGGAAAGTGAATTAATGTTTCCGGAATCACTTGTATCTATAGGTAACGGCGCTTTTCAAAACTGCTATAAACTGTATGGCGATTTAATATTCCCGGATAGTTTAAAAACTATTGGACAATCTACCTTTAAAAATTGTACAGGATTTGATGGTGTTTTAAAATTCAATGATGGCTTGGAAGAAATTGGACTTAATGCTTTTGAATTTGAAAATAAGCAAGGACAAGAGCCGAGGCCGGGACATTTTTCTTCTAATATAAATATTCCTATATCCTTAAAAAAATTTGGCAGTAATGCCTTTTATCCGGGAACAAACCATAATGAAAAGTATAATTTAGAGCGAAGTTTGGTATTCTACCATAATAAAGAAGAACTAGGAGAATTGAATTTCAGTAAACAACACAATACAGGTATAAGCATTACTAGCTATGAATCAAATAAAGAACATTTAAGTAATATATTTAATTATAACTCGCATGCTTGGGATGGAAGATTTAGAAATTTTATTGAAATATCTGAACCAAATTATACACAGCATAAATTTAATCAGAATCCAATTATAACTGATAAAGATGAAGTAAAAACAGGGGAAAACTTGAGGACAACTATCCCAATTTGTATAAATGAACCTTCCTATGATAGAAGAATGGAAGGGACAATAGTCATTTACTTAGTAGATAACAATTTAAAATACAAATTAGAGGAAAGTCAAATTACTTTTAAGGACAAGGATAGTGCAGAAAGTCTAAATATTGGTTTTGAAATAATAGATGATAAATTACAAGTATTTATTAAACAAAACACTCCACTCCATTTTGATATTATAATAAATGGGAAAATGGAAAAGATTGATTCAAAATTACCGAAACAAGATATATTTAACATTAAGGCGTCTGTAGAAGAAGTAAAAAATGTAGTAGAAGATATTGACGATAAATATGTTTTTACAAAAAGTAAAGCGGTTAAAGTTATAGAAGTGGCTAAATATACAGTAACTTATACCGATGGAGTGGAGGATAAGGTAGTATTTGATGACTATATTGTTGAAGATGTAGTAGAAGGTTCGGAGATACCGACTTTTTGGGATGGTAGAATCCCTTCCGGTAAAGATTTTCTAGGGAATAATGTAATTTTCAAAGGATGGAAAGCAAAAGGAGAAGAAGAGGTATATTTTCCAACAGTAGCTAAAGGAGTAAAGGCTACAAAAAATGTGGTATATGAAGCCCAATGGGAACAAAGGTATGAAATTAAATTTATAGCAAATGGAGGAAAGGTTGATTTAACTTTACAGAAGAAAGATCCTAGTATAGTTGAGGAATATCGTAATTATTACCTTGCAACCTATCCGGAACTAGGAGAAACTCCTCCGGATAAAGAGAAGGTAACCTACGGCACAGTAAATACTCTTTTAGGATTTCCGATGGATTATAAAATTGTTGAACCGAACACTCCAACAAGAGTAAACAGTATATTTGCCGGATGGTATACTAGTGAAGATTTTACTGAAGGGACTCAATGGAACTTTGCAACAGATACTATAAAGGGAGATACAACACTTTATGCAAAATGGATTCCAGATAAATATACAGTAACCTTTAATAGTAATGGGGGTACAGATGTCCCTAAACAAATTGTAAAATATGAAGAAAAGGTAACGAAACCAACACAGCCACAAAAAGAGGGATATAAATTTGAAGGTTGGTTTAAAAATATAGGATTAACAGAAGAATATGATTTTGAATCGCTTGTAACAGAAGATATAACATTATATGCAAAATGGATTCCAGTATATACGGTAATCTATAATGCTAATGAAGCAGATAGTGGAACTGTTCCAGTAGATGGCAATGAATATGAAAAAAATGCAGAAGTAACTACACTAGGAAATACAGGTAATTTAGTAAAAGACGGATATACCTTTAAAGGCTGGAACACTAAGGCAGACGGAAGTGGAGTTTCTTATAACCCAGGAGATAAGTTTAAGATTATAGAAAATACAAGTCTTTATGCACAATGGGAAAAAAATGAAGAACCAACAAAACCAACAGATCCAAGTGAGCCAACAAAACCAACAAAACCAGAAAGACCAACACCAACAATAAAGGAAATAACCCTAATAGGTGGACAATCTACATTAACTAAAAATATAGAAAACCAACTAAACAGATTTAAAGTAAATAGAATTTATGGAAAAGATCGTTATGCTACATCAGTAGCAGTGGCAAAAGAATATAGCAAATCCAATATAGTATTACTAGCAAGTGGAGAAAAATATACAGATGAATTAACAGCAACAGTACTTGCAAATAAACTAGGTGCACCAATAATGTTAACAAGAAAAGATGCTATTCCAGCAGAAGTA
>DUUN01000467.1 GCA_012841535.1 Gallicola sp.
GGATACAGAGCCTGTTCGTCCTAATATTCCTTATCAAGATAGAGAGCTTAAAGACATCCATAATAGTTATTTAAAAGCTATTAAATATGTAAGGTCTCAAAATATAAGAAATAGAGATATGCCTAAAAATAAACCTGTAATGAATAATTATGCAGAAGGTGGTAGTCTGTATTCAGATGAGCCTGTAATTAATCCCAATAATCCTGTACCTCTTAAAGAAGCCACTATTACTGCAGAGGCTCCGACGTACATAAAATATAAACAAAAATGGGCAAAAGAAAACCCGTTTGATATAAATAAGTACGTAGAGGATAGATTCAATAATCCTGTAGGTAGAGAAGCAATTGAGAGGATTGATGAGAAAGGTTGGAGAAAACAACTTAAACAAGAAGGATTGCGAAAAAGACAGCAAGAGTTAGATGAAGCAACTAAAATGGGATTATTATATCAAAGGTTTAATCCACAAAATAAAGACGATATATTTATTGCAGATGAACAATTTAAAAAAAGATATGGAACGTCTCCTCATAGATATAGATATGATAATGACCCTGAATATAGAAACTACTACGAACAGGTTGCTAAAAAAGCAACATCTAAGATAGATTACCCCTCGACGGATTTAAGAAGAAAAGATGCAGTGCCTATAAATAGTCTGTGGATGTACCCTAACCTAACTGGAGAAAGTAAAGCACAGGCTACTAATTTTAGTAATGCAGTTATTGAGATGGCATTGCCTATTCCCTTGCTAGAATCTATGGGTAAAATACCGAGTGTTTTTAAAGCGGGTAAAAATTTAATTAAACCTGCGAGTAAAGTGCTTAATAAAACTGATGATGTAGTTAAAAATTTACCTAAATTAGAACAAATACCTTCAGATTTTAAAATTGAAGATGTTTTAAAAAATATATCTTCTACTGAAAGGAAAAATATGGAGATTATTAAAAAAGGAAATGCTTATTTTAGAGAGTTAGATAATCCTGAATCATTAAAAAGATTAAAAGAGTTTGGAGATGAATATAATATTGATTTGTTAAATGCTTATAAAAAGGCAAAGCAAAGGTGGGACTATGGAACAAATATAGGAGGTCATTCTAAATTTAAAGTAAAAAAAACAGATAAGGATTGGTACGGATTAAGTACAACAGATATAGGTTATGAGGATCAACTTAGAATAATTGATTTAGAAAATAGGTTTGGAAAAGATTCAAAACAAGTAAAAGATTTTCATAAAAAATTATCACAAGAAAAATCAATAAATTATATTTCAGATGTTGTTCCTTTAGATAGATATGAAAAAACAATTTGGCATGAATTATCGCATGATATAAATAAATCTATTATAGATTCTTCACCAAAATTACAAGAAGATATTAAAAACATTTTTATTGAAAAAGGAACAGCAGACTTGAATAAAGTAAAAAAAGGAAGGGAATATGTGGCTAAAGATTTTTATACTAAAAAAGACAAAGTACTAAAAGATTTAGATAATCCTGAAAAATTACAAAAAATAGGAGAAGATGAATTTGATTATGTAACAAGACCTACAGAAACTTGGGCATTTTTATCTACTAATTTAAGACAAGATTTAAAAAATACAGGTGTGATAAAAAATTATAATGAAATATTGACACCTGAAAAACTTGAAAAAGCTATTAAAAATGGTAATACAGTATTTAGTAGGTTTGAACCTTATATAAAAGATAAAGACGCTTTTATTGAACTATTTAATAAAATGACATTAAGTATAGCTCCTGCTGTATTATACCTCCAATCACAACAAAATAAAACAAAATAATTATGAGCTGCAAACCAACTTATAAAGGAGTAAGATATAATTCTTTAGAAGAGTTATATAAAGCTAATGGGGTTAATGAACAACAAAAACAACAAGCTCAACAGTGGTATTCTCAATATCTTGATAGTTTAAATAAACCTAATACTAATCCTGTACTACAAGATAATCAGCAAGAGCAAAATAAAAACGAACAATAATGAGTATGGTTAGTAGTATATACAAAATAACAAAATAGAGCATGCAACATATAAATACATTTGGTCAAGGAATAAAGAGAGGTATGGACTATACGATACTACCTCAATCTTCATATACATATCTTCTAAATGGAACGCTTGTATCAAGAGATGAAAAGGGTTTTGTTA
>DUUN01000012.1 GCA_012841535.1 Gallicola sp.
ATATAATTTAAGATAAAATCGAAAAATATTATTGGAAATTTTTAATTAGAAAATGACCTTTAAATAAAATGTTTTTTCTATTTTTGTATTATTTCATAGATGATGACAATATTTTTTTGTTTTTTTAAATACCGAAAAATGACGGTTTGCATATTTATTACTTATTAAATATGATATAATTTCATTGTTAGATAATACTTTTTTTCAAATTTAAGGGGGAACTATTGTTTACTTTAAGGGAATTTTATGAAGCTGATTCCATAAAAGATGCTTACGATATTTTGACTAAGTCAAAAAGGAATATGGTCTTAGGTGGAAATATGTTTTTAAAGATGAGCAATAAAAAATTAGGTGTAGGAATAGATTTATCTAACTTACATTTAAATAAAATAAATATTAATGACAGAATTATTTCAATAGGTACATCTGTAACTCTATCTCAATTAGAGGAAAATAGCTTTTTAAAAAGTTATTCAGGTGGAGTTATAAAAAAAATGATAGAAACTATATCTTCAAAACAATTGCGTAATATGGCAACAGTAGGTGCTTCTGTATATGCAAATTATGGATTTTCCGATATAGTTCCTGTTTTTTTGGCTTTAAATGCAAGGGTGCATCTATATAATGATGGTTGGATGAATTTATCCGATTTTGTAAATAGAAAGAAAACATCAGGAAACAGAGATATTTTAATAGAAGTGGAAATCCCTATTGAGGAGAGCTTTGCATATTATACAGGTGTAAGGGCTACTGCTGGGGATTTTTGTATTTTAAATTTAACTCTATCAAGAATAAAGGATGAATTTAAGGTAGTTGTCGGGTCCAGACCAATGAAGGCGGTAATTGCAGAAAGGACTTCTGAATATATTACAGAACATTACGATATTTTAACCTTTGATGATCTTGTAAAAAATGCCGGAGAAATTCTTATTAATGAAGTTGAGTTTGGAACTAATATGAGAGGGTCAAAGGAATATAGAACACATTTATCAAAAGGGTTACTTCAAAAGGCATTAAAGGAGGTTTTAAATGAAAATATCGCTTATGATTAATGAGAAAGAGTATGTTACTCATGTAAAACCTGAAGGAATGCTAATTGATGTATTAAGACATTTAGGATTTACTAGTGTAAAAAGAGGGTGTGACTCCTCAAGTTGTGGACTTTGTACAGTCTGGGTTGATGGTGTTCCAATTTTATCCTGTGGATATTTGGCTTTAAGGGCCTTAGGGAAAAGTATTACTACTATAGAAGGTGTACAGGAAGAAGCTAAAAAGTTTGGGACTTTTTTAGCCGAAGAAGGTGGAGACCAATGTGGTTTTTGTAATCCTGGTTTTATAATGAATGTTATAGCCTTAAAAAGACAGAATAAAAAATTTACCGATGAGGAAATTAAAACATATTTAATGGGAAATCTCTGTAGATGTACAGGCTATGCTAGTCAAATGCGAGCTATACAGAAATATTTAGAGGTATAAATATGGGAAACATAGGAAAAAAGATAAAAAAAATAGATAGTGAAGCTATAACTTTAGGTAAACCTATATATACAGAAGACTTAGCTATTAAAAATACCTTATGTGTAAAACTTTTAAGAAGTCCTTATGCTAATGCAATAATAAAGAGTATAGATAAATCCAGAGCTGAAAGAACTGTTGGCGTTGAAGGGGTTTTTACCTATGAAGATGTTCCTAAAAACAGATTTTGTATGGCTGGACAAACCTATCCGGAATTATCGCCATATGATAGGTTATTATTGGATAAACATGTTAGATATGTTGGAGACCCTGTAGCTATTGTTGTTGCTGCAGATGAAAAAATCTGTAACAGGGCCTTAAACTTAATTAAAGTAAAGTATGAGGTTTTAGAACCTTTATTGGATTTTGAAAAAGCAGAAGAAAGTCATATAAAAGTACATTCAGAAGAAGATGGAACTTTTTTTAAAGGTTCTAAGGATTTTGTAAAATACGATCTTTCAAAAAACATAGTTGGAGAAATAAATAAGGTATTTGGAGAAGATCCTGAAAAAACTTACGAAAAGTCTCCAGTAAAAATAGAAGAAGAATATACAATGCAGGAACAAGCCCATAGTATGATGGAAACCTATAGGTCCTATTCGTATTATGACCATTTAATGCGACTTACTGTTATAACATCTACTCAAGTTCCCTTTCATATAAAAAGACAGTTATCAGTGGCCTTGGGAATTCCTTCATCGAAAATTAGAATAATAAAACCTAGAATTGGTGGAGGCTTTGGTGGTAAACAAACATCTGTAACGGAAATATACGCAGCTTTTGCAACGATGAAAACCGGTAAGCCCTGTATGATTAAACTTTCAAGAAAAGAAAATTATACAGCTTCAAATACAAGACATAAAATGAGAGTTAAGGTAAAAATTGGGGCAGAAGAAGACGGTACTATAAATGTAATTGATTTAGACGCCTTGTCAGATCAGGGAGCTTATGGCGAACACGCCTTTACTACTTTAGGCCTTGTTGGTGACAAATCCCTACCTTTATATAATAAGTTAAAATCTGCAAGATTTCATGGGAAAGTAGTTTATACTAATAAGGTTCCTGCTGGAGCTTTTAGAGGTTATGGAGCGACACAAGGTTGTTTTGCTGTTGAATCGGCAGTAAATGAATTAGCTAAAAAAATCAATATGGACCCAACGAAATTAAGACTTAAGAATATTACAAAGGAAGGGGAAACAACTCTTGCCTATAATCAAAATATTTTAAGTTCCAAGCTGGAACAATGTATTTTAAAAGGTAAAGAATTAATAGATTGGGAAGAAAAATATCCATTTAAGGTTTTATCAAATGGTAATATTCGCTCTGTAGGAATGGCTATTACAATGCAAGGGTCGGGAATTGCCAATATTGATACTTCAACAGTAAATATAAAGTTAAATGAAGAGGGAGACTTTTCACTTTTAATTAGTGCAACAGATAACGGTGCCGGAGCAGATACTGTTTTAAGTCAAATGGCAGCGGAAATTTTAAAATGCAAGATAGATGATATTATTACAATTGCCGCCGATACGGACATTACTCCCTATGACCCTGGCTCCTATGCGTCAAGTGGTGTATATGTAACAGGAGGAGCAGTAGTTAGGGCTGCTAATAAATTAAAGAGAAATATTTTAAAAGAGGCCTCAGAAAAAACAGGCATTTATTTTGGAGATATGGACCTTATTAATGGAATGATTATGACTAATACAGGAAAAGAAGTTATGTCATTAAAGGATTTGGCAGAGGAATTAAGCTCCGGTGCTGAGGGAAAAACCATAATGGGTTCAGGTTCCTTTGGTTCAGACACATCTCCACCACCATATGTAGCAGGATTTGCAGAGTTAGAAACAGATATTCTAACTGGTCAGGTAAAAGTAGTAAATTATGTTGCAGTAGTAGATTGTGGTACGGTTATTAATGAAAACTTAGCAAGGGTTCAAGTTGAAGGTGGAGTTGTACAGGGAATAGGTTTAGCCTTATATGAAGATGTTGTTTATTCAAAAGAAGGAAGACTTTTAACTGATGAATTCTTACAATATAAAATTCCAACAAGAAAAGATATAGGTGAATTAACAATAGATTTTCAAGAAAGTTATGAGCCAACAGGACCATTCGGTGCTAAATCCATTGGGGAAGTAGTAATAAATACACCAGCTCCTGCAATAAATGGGGCTTTATTAAATGGCATTGGAAGCCAATTTAGTAAATTACCAATTAAAGGAGAACATGTACTAAAGAAAATAATAGGATATTAATATTAGGCAGTCATATATATGGCTGCTTTTTTGGTATAATAAGTAAATAGTATTAAATTTCTTGTAAAATAATAGGTATTATATATAAGAACCTAAAAAGGAAAATAAAATGAAAAAATATTATAAATATAGTACAGATTTATGTGATTTATATATAGCAGAGGAAAATTCCCATATAACAAATATTAGTTTTTCGAAAAATTTTGAAGGGGAGCTTCTAGAAACAAAACTTATAAAAGAAGCCTTTAAACAAATAGAAGAATATTTACAAGGAAAAAGAAAGGAATTTAATCTACCTTTAGAAACAAAGGGGACAGATTTTCAAAATAGGGTTTGGAATTCTTTAAAGAAAATTCCCTATGGTAAAACTTTCTCCTATAAAGATATAGCTGTAGATATAGGCAATGAAAAAGCTTCCAGAGCAGTTGGAAATGCAAATAATAAAAATCCTATAGTAATAGTTATTCCATGTCATAGGGTAATTGGAAAAAATGGTAAACTTGTAGGATATGGTGGAGGAATTTCCATAAAGAAAAAATTATTGGAATTAGAGGAAAAGCATAGTGAAAATAAAGGTACTAAATAGAGATTTTGCTGTTTGCAAGGTAGAAGATTATAAATACGTAGACTTAAATGACGATTTTATTTTTATTGGAAAGACCAATGAAGAGAAATCCTTAGTTTGTGAAGAAAAAAATCTTCCATTAAATGCTAGGGAAATTGAAAGAGGTTGGAAGTCTATGGTAATAGAAGGGGTTTTGGATTTTTCACTAGTTGGAATAATAGCTAAAATTTCACAGATATTAACTAACATCAAGGTTTCTATATTTGTTATTTCCACCTTTAATACAGATTATATTTTAATAAAAAAAGAAGAGCTTAAAAGAGCTATAGAGGAATTAGAAAGAAATGGCTATGAAATTGCAGAGGAATAAAAAAATGTTAATAAAGTATTTTTTATTATTTCTTGTACTTGTTTTTATAATTTTTACTATATATGAAAATTTTAGCCTTGGAATAACAGAAATTACTTATGAAAATAGTAAAATTCCAAAGAGTTTTAATAATTATAGAATTTTACAAATATCCGATTATCATAATAAAAAATTTCTCCAAGAAGATTATTTCTTAAATAAGGTTAAAGCCACAAAGCCAGATATTATTTTTATTACTGGCGATATTATTAATAGTAGAAACCCTAAATATGAAATAGTGGAAAAAACCTTAGAGGAAATAATAAAAATAGCACCTGTTTATTATGTTACAGGAAATCATGAGTCAAGATTAGAAGAATTTCCACAATTTATAGAAAAAATGAAAGATATTGGAGTAGAAGTTCTTGAGGATTCTTCCTTAGAAGTGGAAAAGGAAAATTCTAAAATAAATATTATAGGACTTAATGACCCACAATATTATGGGAAAAAGCATTTGTTTAGCAAATTAAAGGACCTAATAAAGGAAGATGAATTTAATATTTTATTATCCCATAGACCTGAGTATTTTAAAGAATATGTAAAAACCGGTGTAGATTTAGTCTTTTCCGGTCATGCCCATGGTGGTCAAATAAAAATTCCCTTTATTGGAGCAATACTAGCACCAAATCAAGGGATTTTGCCAGCTTATGTAGAAGGTTTACATAAGAAAGATAATACAAGTTTAATAATTAGTAGGGGAATAGGCAGTAGTTTAATACCAATACGAGTATTTAACCAAGGGGAATTAGTCCTTGTAGAAGTAAAGAGCAGGTAAATTACACTGGAATAAATTGGAGTAGAAGATGAAAGCAACAGCATTTATATTAATGATTATTACAATAGTTTCAAAAATTTTAGGATTTTTTAAAGGTATACTCCTTGCTTATTTTTTTGGAACAGGAAAGGTAGCAGATGCCTTTAATTTTTCATTACAAATACCAACAATTATATTTGCATTTATAGCATCGGGGATATCAACGGGCTTTATTCCAATTTATAAAAAATTGGAAAAGGAAGAAGGCTCTTTAATAGCAAATAGATTTACTAGTAATTTAGGAAATATTAGTATTGTACTAGGTATAATATTCTTGGTTTTTTCTGAAATATTTGCAGGTGCCGTAACCAAAATATATAAATTTACTCCTGCAACCTATAATTTAGCAGTAAATTTTTTAAGAATTACCTTAATAAGTATTGTTGCAACATCGTTATCTACTGTATATAGAGGATATTTAAATGCAAAAGGGGAATTTATAGTTCCCGCCTTACAAGTATTTATTTTAAATATTTTTATTATAATAGCAATAATACTTGGTGCAAAAATTAATATTTATCTACTTCCTATAGGACTTTGTATTGGTACTATTGTGCAGTACATCCCTTATATTCCGGCTGTAAAAAGGACAGACTTTAAGTGGACAGCAAAAATTGACTTAAAGGATGAAAATATAAGAAGGATGATTTACCTAGCCCTACCGGTAATATTTGGAGTATCTATTAATAGTATTGGAAACTTAATAGACCAAGGCCTAGCTACTTACTATTTATCAGATGGTGGGTTGTCTATTATGTACTATGGTTCACAGTTAAGTGAATTGGTAAATGCAGTAGTAATAGGGGCAGTGTCAACTGTAGCCTATACTACCTTAAGTGAAAATGCTGCAGAAGGTAAAATAAGTAAATTTAAAAACAGTATACTATCATCTTTAAATTCAATGAATATTTTAATATATCCAGCTATAGTAGGTTTAATTATATATGCTGCACCTATTGTAAATGTAGTTTTTAATAGAGGGGAGTGGAAACCAGAGGCTACTCCACTAACTATTTTAACCTTACAATTCTATTCCCTAGGATTAATTGGAATAGCTTTTATGAATATATTCTCCAAGGCTTTTTTCTCCTTAAGAGATACAAGAACGCCAACTATAAACTCCCTATTGACCTTAATCATAGACTTGGTTTTAAGTGTTATGGCAGCTAATATTATTGGCCTACCGGGACTTGCCTTGGGAACATCCCTAGGTTCTATAATTGGAGCTGGAATGTTAATAATTAGGCTTAGGAAAAAAATTGGGAAATTTAATGGAACTAAAGAATTTATTATAGAAAATCTAAAAATGATAGTAGCAAGTTTAATAATGGGAGCTATTTCCTACTATATATATAACTTATTAGTAGGTAGAATAGCATCAATACTTAGTTTAATAATTGCCATTGTTGTGGCAGTAGTAGTTTATTTTCTTTTAATCTATATATTTAAAGTAGAAGAACTGGAAAATATACTAGGAGGATTTAAAAATAAAATAAATAATATTTTGAAGAAATAAGATTAAAAGACGTGGAAGAGCCACGTCTTTTTAAATTTCTACAATGCCTGTTGCTATAAAAATAGTAAATAAAATAGAGCATATAGCTAAAATTAAAGTCCATATGGACAAAAAGAAAGCTAGAAAGGAATAACTTTTCTTATCCTATATTTTATCGGAATATATTTTTTATTTGAAGTTAAATCATCAGCTAAGGGTTTTACAAAAAGATATTTCTTAAAATTATATAGGATAAAAGTTAAAAATATAATAGAAAGTATAGGTAAAATAGTTAATAAAATCATCTTCATACAAGCTCCTCTAAAGAATTATATTACTAAAAGCATTACTTTAGTCATTAAGTGTGAAAAAGCATTGAAATCATAGATGATATAGTGTACTATTAAATAGATACAAAAGGGAGGTATAATATGTTAGATGTTATTGGACTTAGTAAAAAATATAATAAGACATTAGCAGTAGATAATGTTAGTTTCGATATACAAAGTGGTACAGTTGGAGTATTAATTGGACCAAATGGCTCAGGTAAATCTACAATAATAAAGTCTATAGCCGGACTTTTAAGATACACTGGAGAAATAAAAATAAACAACTTAGAAAATAAAGACATAGAGGCAAAAAAGGTATTTGGTTATATTCCTGAAATACCGGCAATGTTTCCTCTGTTAACAGTAAGAGAGCATATAGTATATATTTTAAAGGCCTATGGTTTAGAAATAGATAATGAAAAAATTGATTACCTCTTAAAAAGATTTGACCTAACAGACAAACAGGACAAATTAGGAGATGAACTTTCAAAAGGTATGATGCAAAAAGTTAGTATATGTTGTGCCCTAGCAGTTGAGCCGGAGGTTATTATGTTAGATGAACCAATGGTTGGTTTAGACCCTAAGGCAATTAAAGAGTTAAAAATCATAATAAAAGAATTAAAGGAAAAAAATTGTACTATTTTAATAAGTACCCATATGCTTGAAATGGTTGAGGATATTTGGGATATGATGATACTTATGAAAGAGGGAAGAAAGGTTGGACAATATTATAAAAATCAAATGGGAGACAAGGACCTGGAGGAATTATTCTTTGAACTAACAGGAGAAGAAGATGAATAGGGGATTTTTATATTATTATAAGAGAACTTTTATTAACAGATTAAAGAATTTTAAAAGAAAACCTTTAAAGAGCATAGGAATGATTTTCCTTGTACTGTATTTTATTATGCTACCATTCTTTTTCAAAGGAGCAATTGAAACCTTTAGTTTAAACAATGCTAAAGGCTATATTGCAATTTATACAGTAGTAGCAATATTTTTAGGGATGCCCTCAACCTTATCTTATTTAAAGAGAAAGGGCCTTATATTTAAAGAGGCAGATATTAACTTTATTTTTTCAGGTCCAACTTCACCAAAATCCATAATAGTTTATGGAATGGCAAAAAACTTATTGGTATATGTTGTTGAATATATTATATATTTTATTGCAGCAGTATTTATTTTTAACATTCCGCTTTTAAAAGCTCTAATAATTGCAATAACAGGATTGGTTTTTTCAAATCTTATACAAATATCCTTAGCAGTTATAATGTATGGAAATGAAAGTTTAACAAACAAGGGAAAGAATATTATAAAGTATCTTGTATTTGGAATACTTTTGGTTATTATGACCTTACTAGCCTATAAATTATTACAAGAGGGTTTAAGTGTAAAAAATGTTATGAATTTCCTAACAGGAGATCTTATATTAATAATTCCTATATTCGGTTGGGAAATAGGATTTCTAAAACTTGTTTTAATAGGACCTAGTACCTTTAATATTATAGCCAGTGTTTTATACTTTACTTCAGCCCTAGTACTATTTATTATAGCTAAGAAAATGAAATCCACCGGACAATTTTATGAAGATGCCATGTCCTTTGCAGAAGAATATGAAAAAGCAATAGAGAAAAGTAAAGATGGCGGTATTCACATAGTAGGGGGGAAAACAAAGGCTAGAAAGATAGATTTTTCTACTAAGGGAAAATTGTCAAAGGCAATTTTTTACAAACAAGTAGATGAATTTAAAAAAATCTCCCTATTAAGCAGGTATGGAAAAGCTATAATATTTTTAGCCATAAGTGTAATTTTTGGAATAATATTTAAAATGGAAGATGCGGAAATCGATGTAAAAACTATGGCAATTGTCATTTATGGAGCATCGGCATATATGGCAATATTTTTTAGCAAGATGAATTCTTGGAGAAAAGAATTTGATAATTACTATATATATTTAATTCCGGACACTAGAAGAAATAAGGTGTTTTACGCCACACTACTACAAAATATAAAGAATTTAATACAGGGACTAGCCCTAGTATTACCAATTAATATAATATTTGGATTACCCTTATACCTTATTCCCTTAAATGCAATACTGTATTTTATGGTTCATGCCACAATACTATATGTAGACTTAATATTACGAGAAGTGCTTGGTGGAAAAATCGGTAAGACAATTACAGAATTTATAATGCTAGGGGTAGACATGCTGGTTCTGGTACTGGGAGGTTTCCTTTTAGGTCTTTTCATTAGTATTACTGAAAATATTTTTGTAGTATATTTAGTAGTATTAGCATTTTTATTTATTATGTCCTTTATAGGCTTAAGCTTAAGCTCAAAACTATATGGAAATATGGAATTTGTAAATGAGGAATAGTCTATGGCTCTGCCATAGGCTTTTTTTATTGTATTTTTTGGAAGTCTATAGGAGAGAAGCAAATTATTTATAATATTCATAATTAGGATTAGTCAAAAATTTGTTTTTGTATATATAGGTTAACAATTTGGAACAGCTTAATATTAGTTTGGAAAGAAACTTAGATTATTACAATATTAGTTTAAAATAATATTATAGGTAAAAATAGGAATCCTATAACAAGATTTGTTAGG
>DUUN01000827.1 GCA_012841535.1 Gallicola sp.
AAAAGCTCATACCAATTCTTGGATCTGAATAAGCTGCACGCGCAGTTCCAAGCGATATATTTTTTGTTTTTTCCTTCAATTCTTTTTTAAGCTTAAAATCAATTATTTGCTTTTTTTTCTTTTCAAGTCTTTCTTGCAGACGCTTAATTTTATCTTTATAGTTTTTCTTAAGTAATGCCTTATCATTTGCATTATATTTTTTTTCGTCAAGCTTATCAATTTTTACTTTAAGTTCTTTAATTTGTTTTCCTATGGTTTTTTCAATTACATTATAATTATCCTTCATTTGCTGAAGATGAATATTCATTTCTTCTGATTTTAATTCAAAGTTTTTACCAACATTTTTTTGATGGTTTAATTTTTTACTAACTTCTAATGACGCATTATTAAAAATTGCTATTTTTTCTGAAGTTGTCATTGTAGATTTAATTTTAGCATTTTGCAACCCCTGAGCAAGTAACGAACTTCCCCACGCCGTACGAAATACTTTAGCTGTAATACCATCAACAACATAAGATATAAATTCTTTAACCTCGCCAGAAGTAACATCGGGGAAAACCATTTCACCCTTCTTCTTTCCATTTAAAAGTATTGAAAGTTCTTTTTCAATATAATCTGGCAATTCAATAGAGTTTGAATAATGGACTGAATCTTTTCCGTCAAATGATAATTTAAGAACATGATCTTTAATCGTTAGATGTTCGAATCTAAGAGATGAAGCTCCAACGGTATCCGCTTTATCTTTTTCCTTTTCATCACCAACGCGAATACCGAGATTCATAATTAACCATGTAACCATAGCTGATTGTTTTATAATGGGATCTTTGTTTGATATATTTTTTTCAATATGAGATTTAAGTTCTTCCCAATGAGATATAAGCTTTTGTGCTTTTTCAAATTTTTTCTGGTCTGCATTTTGCTTTACTATAGACGTTGCAGAAAATAAGACACGCTTATTCAAAATCATCCCTGTCGATGTTCTCATTTTATATGAACATAGTTCCATTGAACCTTTATTTTCTTTGCATGATTTCCAATTATGTCCCACGGGGGGCCGCACATTATTTGTTGCATTAACGTTAACATCTTCAGGATTTACTCGAAACTTCCATGCACCAAGTTGAGGATGTTCTCCGCGCGCTATAAATATTCCAGGGCCTTCAATAATAGGAGAAGCTATTGGTTGACGTTCTCCATTAAGAATTGCCCAGCCATATTTTTCTTTAATCAATTCTTTTTCTTCGGCTTCAAGAAGTCGTTGTTCTTTAGTTTTAAGCTTACGCTCTTCTTTCTTCTGTTGGATATAATTAAAAATCTCTTTACATAGTGGAAGAAAATCTTCCAATGTTTTTGATTGATATTCTTTTGGAAGCTCGGGTTTTAAAGCATTCCAGAAATTTTTATTAAATACCTTGTTGTGAACATAATCTGTTTCCAGTTTGGCCGCATAATGATATAACATTTCCTCTGCTAAAGAAGATAGTTTTGGATCAAATCCAACATATTCATATTCTTTTGGAAAAATCGGCCCATTGTGTTCAAGCGTTCGCCATTTATTCACTTTAAATTCCTTTTCATATATAAAGAATATATTGATATTAATTAATTGTCAATAATTATAACCCCGTTCAAACCCATCTTTAACGTATTTTCTCCACCAGTCTTTTATTGACATAATATCCATTATCTCTGCTTCTTGTTTTAAAAAATAACCAAATAATTCTGATGTAAAGGTCATATATTCATCAGGATCTTCATAATCTTTCTCATAGACGAAATGTTTGTCAATTATTTTTTTAATTTGAATAGAGATTTTATTAAATATCTGAATGTCTGATCGATCTTCTAAAATTTTCATTCTTTTACCTCTGTTTATTATAGTTACAACCATTC
>DUUN01000047.1 GCA_012841535.1 Gallicola sp.
AAAATTCGTTTATTTACTAATAAACATTAAAAAGAGTACATGAAAAAACTAAAAATATCATATCTACTTGTTTACTTTTAAAAGTAGACATGTTATAATGAAAATGTAAACCAAATAGGCATAGTAAGTGAAGGGAGAGTGAAAATTATGCCACGTTTATATGATAACAGACCACTAAACACAAAAATAGTAAAACGATCAACAGTATACAATACACACAATGGATTATCAAGAACGTTCAATAATTATGACAGAATGTTCAGTTATCATAGTCCACGAACACAATTTATTGATTATGACTCATCAAGAATTATTGATAAACAAAGAACACGAGGAACATGGAGACTAATATTAACAGATATAATGGTAGTATACAAAAAAACTACATATAATTATAATACTAATAGGACAACAATAACTTTTCATAAAATAAATGGTGAAGAGTTAACTGACATGAGTGATGAAACAAATATTAGAGTTTTACGTTCAACTTTCTCAATGAACAGAATTACTCAAATACAAAACGCAATAGGTTCACGAAGACCTGTGCCTGCATCAACTCCTGACGATTTACAAAGAGCATTAGATGAAATAGGAATTGATACATCAAGACCAAGAGAAAGTGAAACAATTAACCCACATCTTATTTATTCATATCATAATGGACCAAGAGATATTTGTTTCAAAAGAGGTACAAACGACACATCAACGAGATTTTTTGGTATTGAATTAGAGATTGATGCATCAAGAGATATGAATGCATCAAACACTAAAAGAAACACTTTAGCAACAAGATTGCATAACATACTTAATCAAGGAAATTATAATTCGTTAGTCAAATTCGAAAACGACTCATCAATAGGACAATATGGATTTGAAATCATAACACAACCGATGACAATGAAATATATATTAGAAAATAGAGAAACACTAAATGAGGCTATGAATCAAATAAATGCATTAAATTATAGTTCACATGATTCTGGAAGATGCGGAATGCACATACATGTAAACAAGAATATCTTAACTGAAGAGGCTATTGACAATTTATATTTGATATTCGAAAATTTTAAAAATGAAATCATCGCATTCTCAAGAAGAAATCAAGAAGGAATGAGATGGTGTAGATTTATATCAGACAGAGGTTTTGTTCCTGATGTATACAACGATCAATACATAAAAGACAATAAACCAGATGGAAATGACCACGGTTCGGCTATCAACAACGGAAATAGAAATACAATAGAATTTAGAATATTTAGAGGAACAACCAAATTGAGTACTTTCATTGCTAACATTCAATTCATTGACAACATCATTGATATTGTAACAACAAAGGATGATATCACAGGGTTGACTTGGGAAGATATCATCAATCACAATGAAAGTTATACAGAGTTGATTAATTACAACAACAAAAGAGGCATTGTATCAAGACACAGACTATCAAAAAGAATCAACAAGATAGAAGTAGTAGAAAGACCAGTGATATTAGTAAGACCTTTTCAACTACGATTAGAAGGTGATAATTAATGAATAAAAAGGAGAGTAAATATGAAAAGAATTGATTTAGAAGAAATCTTAAGAAAGATAGACCAAGAAAACGCAGGAAAAAGACAACAACGAAGAGAAAACGATTTGTGCTTTATTCCTGAAGAATACTACACGATGAGAAAAACACACAAACAACTGTTCTTGATGTACTTAAAAAGAAAATTGAATGAAGTAAAT
>DUUN01000044.1 GCA_012841535.1 Gallicola sp.
CTAAAGAAACTAGAGGCAAATTCAATATTGGCAAATCAATATCACAAAGACCAAATCATGTAAAGAAACGCATAGAATTTGGACATTGGGAACTAGATACAGTTGTTTCTTCTAGAGGTAAAAGCAAAGGGTGTTTAGCAACATTCGCAGAGATGAAAACCAGATTCTATATCGCGATAAAAATGAAGGATAGAAGCAAAGACTCCATGATGAAAGCTATAGAACAACTGGTAAAGGCATTACCTAAAAAAGCATTTAAAAGTTTCACTTCTAATAAGGGAAAAGAATTTGCTTGTTATGAAAGTGTAGAAAATCAACTAGAAATAAATTTCTATTTTGCTGATCCATATAGTGCTTGGCAAAGAGGAACTAACGAGAATAGTAATGGACTATTAAGAGAATATTATCCAAAGAAAACAGATTTATCATCAATTGATGATAATAAATTAATAGAAGTTATATATGAGTTAAATACTAGACCGAGAAAATGTCTAGAATTTAACTCACCATTTGAAGCATTTTTATACGAATTAAATAATTATGAGTAGTGTTGCAATTATTATTGCAATTCAACTATTAAAAAAGTTATTGTTGGGAAAAATATGATAATATCATAATATAGGTAAAAGATATGAAAATCAAATTTTTAGTAATATTTTTATAGCAGGAGGTGAACTATGAAAATATCAGATATATTTAATTTTAAATGTTTAGAAGATGCGAAAATTGTAGCGGGAATTGAAAAGATAGATAATGAAGTGACCAGTGTAAGTGTTTTGGAAGTATCTAATGAAAAAATAAAAAATTGGGTACTTGAAGGTCAATTATATATAACATCATTTTATGCTATATCAACAAATGTAAAAATGCAGGAAACAGTAATTAAATCCCTTGTTGAGAAAAAATCATCAGGTTTGATATTATGCCATTTTAATATAATCATGAAAGATTTGAATTCTGAAATCATTAGTTTGTGCAATGAGCTTAAATTTCCACTTATTATAGCTGATAGTGAGGTTAGCTATATTGAAATAATGGAACCTATTATAAAAAAATTAGATACAAAAAGAAAATTTCCGAGTAGTATGGATAAAATTGTTTCAACTTTTATGGATGCAGTTAGTCAATTTAATGATTATTGGACTATTTTTAATTATATTGAGATAGTTCTAAATAATAAATTTATAGTTTTAGACAATAATAATGAAATTATTTATCCAAAGAAAGAACAATATATTGAGGATATCGTTGATAGTTTTCATTCAATAGTAAGTTCTAATTATGAAAAAGAATATGAGTTAGAAATAGGTAATGAAATATGGAAAAAAAATTATATATTTTCAAATAATAAAATTCATGGGGTAATCATTGGTAAATGTAATTCAGATGATGATTCTAAAATAATTAGACTATTAGCCAAATTATCCTCTTTAGTTTTAGAAAAAAAAGTAAAATATCAAAATTTAAGAAAAACTCAGTATAAAGCTTATATTAGTGATCTTTTAACATGGAATTTTCGTAGCAATCAAACTGCTATAAATAGGGGAAAGAATATAGGTTGGGATATAGATAAATCTAATCAATTTATGATTATAAATATTAATGACTTTCAAAATAATGATAAAAAACATATTCAAGATATTGAAAAAATTATAGATGAATTAATTATGCCAAAAATAAATTCGAAATTTGAAAAAAATATTTATTTAAATAATATTTACTTTTACAATGACATGATTATAAGTCTAATATCTAAAAAATTAGAAGGAAATAAAGATATTTTATTAGATATCATAGAAATAATAAAAAGCATTTTTGAAGAAAATTCAAGATTAGATATTTCTATTGGAATAAGTGACGTTTTTCTCAATGTTGAAGATATACCAAAAAGTTATAAAAAAGCTACATTATCCTATAAAATAGCAAGAAAGTTTAATGTTCCAGAAAAATACATTTTTTATGAGGATATAGAAAGTTATGAGAATCTAACTAGAAATATAGAAAATAAGGTGAAAAAAACATTAAAATCAGTAGATAAGGAATTACAACAAGAATATTATGATACAATAGAAGCTTTAATAATGAACGATTTAAACATAGATAAAGCCTCACAACAATTGTATTTACATAGAAACACAGTTTTATATAGGAAAAATAAAATAATAGAAATAATGGGATATGATATATTTAAAATGCCTTATTTGTTCAACACAATGTATTTTGTATTAGAAGATATCATTAAAAAAGATATAATGATAAATTAATCATCACTAATTATTGGAAATTATATTATACATCTAAAAATATAAATAAATTTAAGGACTATGTTTTTATAAAAATTGGGAAGTGATTTGGTTTTAACAATACACCTTTTTATTACAATATTTTCAGGATTTACTGCTCTCTGTAAAAGTTTTGGTGTTTCTCTATAATTTTATGAAAAAAATTTCTTTTCCAATGTTTTTGATTTCTTGATTCATAACAATACAAGCAAAACATTCGTAGTATATGTTAAAAAATACCACCATTTCCTTTTTGAAAAGAGTCAAATGTCTCACTTGTATTGGTAAATTTTAATAAGTTTTCTTAACTATATATGATATGTGTAAAGCAATGGATAGGGGAATGAGAATAGAAAATATGAGATTATTGGAAAAAGAAGGCGGAAAGTCTGGCCATTTTATAGCAGATAACAAAGAAGGAATAGTATTAGACGTTAATATTAGTGAAACTAAGGGAGTAATAAAGACTCCTATTGAAGTAGGAGAATTAAAAATAGACCATGGTCTTGTAGGCGATGCCCATGCAGGAGATTGGCATAGACAGGTTAGCTTATTAGCCGTTGAAAGTATAGACAAAATGAAGGCTATGGGACTACCGGACTTAAAAGATGGTGATTTTGCCGAAAATATTACAACAAAGGGTTTAGTTCTACATGAAATTCCAGTTGGTACTGTATTTACAATGGGAACAGCTGTTTTAGAAGTAACCCAAATTGGTAAAAAATGCCATTCAGGTTGTGCAATAAAACAGAAAGTTGGAAATTGTATAATGCCAACAGAAGGAATATTTGCTAAGGTCCTAAAAGACGGACAAGTAAAAAAAGGGGATAAAATAAAAATAATAGAATTTTAATATATTATGGAATTATTGAAATACAGTATACAAACTAAATTTAAAAAATTAATATTTCTAATAAACAAAAGATACAGTTAGTTCTGTGTTTAGGCTGTTGACATTTCATTGTCAACAGCCTTTTAAACTGGGTAAATATACTATGGTGATCAAATGATGGGTAAAAAAGACAAAATAAGTAAAATATAAATAGAAATACTAAGTTTAGATTCATTGGTATCAGAAGACCATTTAGTTAGAAAACTAGACAAAGCTCTAAACTCAAGCTTTATCTATGACCTAGTAGAAGATCTCTACGCTACAACAGGAGCAGAAAGTATAAATCCTGTAGTTGTAATAAAATTAATATATTACAATACGTGTTTGGGATTAGATCTATGAGACAAACGATAGAAGAAACAGATATTAACACTGCGTATAGATTGTATTTAGAGTATGGATTAACTGAAAAAATACCACATTTCTCAACCATTAGTAAAAATAATCAAAAAGTTGTAATTCTACACATTTGGGAAGAATATATAGAGAAATGTGAGGATATTAGACATGCAAAAGGATTTAAGAAAAAACATAGTAGGAGAAAAGAAACAATAGAAAGGGTATTTGCTGATGCCAAAGAATTACATGGTATGAGATATATACTGCATAGAG
>DUUN01000809.1 GCA_012841535.1 Gallicola sp.
TACACAACGAGAGAGAGAATTAATGGATAAAAAACTTTTAAATAATTCAGTTACTACAGGAAAGCTGAAGGCAAAAGTTTTAGGTTATGGGCTGCCATTTAAAACACCTACATCTGAGGAAATGGAATATATTGAAATAAACTCTCAAGATATTGAAGATATTTATTTTTTACCATATAATTTAAATTTAAACACCTTTCACTCGGAAGAGAAAAGAAGGATTAATAAATTAAATATTGAAATTAATTCAATGCCACACGGTGGTGATTGGGATTGGTATTATGGTTTTGAAAAAAGGAGGGTGGAAGAAGATGGAATTATTCTATCTACGGAAGAACAGTATAGATATTTAGCTCTTAAGCTTTTCTATGAACCTTCTAGTCTAACAGAAGAGGAAAAAACTGATATATTTGTTACTGAAAACAGTTTAAATGAATATGTTGGGTTTTATTATTTCAAAATTTTAGAAGACAAGGGGATTAAGGTTAGTGATAAGGTTGTTAAAAAACTTAAGGAACTATTCCATAAACGGATGTATGAGAAAATGGAATTTCTCAACAAATATTTGCTAGATGCAGGAAGTAGTTTTAAAAAGCTTATAAAAGAAGACCCTGATATGCTGAATGCCTTGTTCACGAAGTTGTTAAGGTTTCGCCAAAAACGTCTAAATGTTTTAGGACGATACCCTATTTACATGGATGTAGATAGCTATTTGCATATTCTTACAAGACACGTAGAGGATTATAAATTCAACAACCATTATAAAGAAAAAGATAATTTTCAGTGGGAGGAAGAAGATGTAATTTTAGTAATCGAGAAAGTGATTAGAGAAATTGATGAGAAATATCAAGCTTTTAGATCTCAAAATACAACCTTACGTTACAGCCGTTATGGTGATAATAATGTATATTTTGAAGGTGATTATTATACATTGCATATAGAACCAAGTGGTAGATTAGGGACTTTTTATAAAAACAAAAAAAACACTAATACATATATATGAAAATTGGAATTCTTACTCAACCCTTGCACGACAACTACGGTGGACTTCTTCAAGCCTATGCTTTGAAAGAAGTGCTTCAATCGATGGGGCATGAGGTGATAATTATTAATAGGCAATCGAACAGAAAAATACCGTTATGGAGGCGGTTTGCTTCTATTGCAAAAAGTATATTAATAGGACGTCGAGTTCATCCCAATCTTTTTATAAAATCAACTTATAGAGATGAGTTATCACGAGAAACCCGTAAATTTAGAGAAACATATATTCCCAACCTATCACACTTGATAACTGATAACGAAGGAATGCAAGAGCTCAATAGCATGGGGTTTGATGCCTACATAGTAGGTAGCGACCAATGTTGGCGTCCCAGATATTCACCTGGCATTCGCAACTATTTTCTTGATTTTGCTGTAAATGACAATCACGTAAAGCGACTGGCTTATGCAGCTTCCTTTGGAGTATCGCGTTGGGAATTTACGGATGAAGATACTATTGCGTGTAAACAGCTCTTGCAAAAGTTTGATGCCATAAGCGTAAGAGAAGATTCGGCCATTGATTTAATAAAAACCCATCTTGGCAGAACCGACGCACAACATGTGCTTGATCCTACTATGCTATTATCCCCCCATCAGTATAAAGAAATAGTTGATAAAGAAAAGATTGCACCCTCACCAGGCAATTTAAAAGTATATGTGCTAGACAAAACTCCCGAAA
>DUUN01000358.1 GCA_012841535.1 Gallicola sp.
AGAGATTCTTCTTTATTAAAAACATTCCAAACAAGTAAGGTTGTAAAAATTAATATAAGAATATTAATTAAATTATCTCGATTTAATAGATTGTATAACAATAAAGGGACAAAATAAATAAACTTTATCTCTATGTAAATTAATATAAGAAAGATAATCATTATGGAAAACTTAATTTGTTTATTTTTAAATAAATATGCACAGCTTAATAGTCCTAAAGAAATTAAAGGAATAATAGAATTTCCTAAAGGAAGAGTTATAACAAAATATATTGTTGTAATAAACCAAATAAAAATACTGCTAAAATAATTATTCATAAAATCCTACCTTGTTTTAATACTTTTAATTATAGAATATATTTAAGAATTTTCATAATATAAATAGAAAACCCTATACCAATTAACTTCTTTAAGTATAGGTTTTCTATTTATTAATAAATTTACATAATCTATAAGCCTTGTCTTTGTACTTATAAGAAATTTATATAAATTACCTTAGTGACAAATGTCATATAAGAAGTGATTTTATTCACTACTAGGAAAGAACAAAATAGCTTAAAGTATAGTTAACAATAAAACTTAGGAGGTTTTTATGATAGAAGTTAAAAATTTATTTAAACAATATAAAGAGGTACTAGCCCTTAATAACTTTAATTTAGCTGTTAATAATGGTGATATATATGGTTTAGTTGGACCTAATGGTTCGGGAAAAACTACAGCAATTAATTGTATTCTTTCTCTCTTAAATTATGAAAAAGGTGAAATTTTTATTTTTAATGAAAAAATGAATTCAAGTAAAAATAATATTAAGGCAAAAATTGGTTATATCCCTCAAGATATTTCTATAATTTACGATTTAAATGTTTATGACAATATAGATTTCTTCTGTGGTCTTTATATTAAAGATAAAAAATTAAGAAAACAATATGTTGAAGAAGCAATAGACTTTGTAGAATTAAATGATTTTAGAAAATTTTTACCGAAAAAATTAAGTGGAGGTCTACTAAGGAGACTTAATATTGCTTGTGGAATAGCCCATAAACCGGAATTAATTATTTTTGATGAACCTACTGTAGCTGTTGATCCTCAAAGTAGGAATAAAATCCTTGAAGGTATTAAGGAATTAAATATAAAAGGAGCTACTATTATTTATACTTCCCACTATATGGAAGAAGTGGAATATTTGGCAAATAAAATTTCTATAATTGACAAAGGTCATATTCTAGTTACAGGAACATCTAAGGAACTAAAATCATTTGTCGGTTTAGGAAATTCCTTGGAAATAGCAAATATAAAAATAGATAAAAACTATATGGGTGAATTAAACAACATAAGCGGTGTAAGTAAGATATTAAAAAATAAGAATGATTTAAAAATAATTGTTGAAAATGATTTAGCTATTAGTAATACAATAAATTATTTAAATAAGAACAATATTATATATGATTCCCTTAATATTAAAACTCCAACATTAAATGATGTCTTTTTAGAAATTACAGGAAGGGAGTTAAGAGATAATGGTTTTTAATTATTATAAATTAAAACTGAAGGAACTATTTCAAAATAAGTCCACCTTGTTTTTTAGTTTAACCCTTCCAATTTTACTTTTAACACTTTTTAACTTAACAATTGCAAATATAGATAGTGAAAATCTTTTTGAAACAATTCCTATTGCAGTTGAAGATACTACTGTTGCTAAAACTTTGGAAGAAATTGAAATATCGGGTAAGGAAAAAGTTTTTAAAATTATTGAAAGTTCTAACTATGAAAAAGATTTAAAGGAAGAAAAAATTACCGCCTACATTAAAGGAAATAAAGATTTAGAAGTAGTTGTTAATGACTATAATTTGTATTCCTCTTTAGTTTATGAAACGGTAAATATGTACAACCATATTAGTAAGATGTATGGAAAAGTTTTAGCCAAGGACATAAATATTAATCCTGAAGAAATTATGGATACCTATAATAAAGATAATAATATTAAAAATAAATTTGATTCATCCAGTAAAAACGAATCACTTATATTCTTCTTTACAATACTTGCTATGGCCTGCCTTTCTGCTGCAAATCAGGGTATAGACATTGGAGAGGTTTTAAATCCAAAATCGGAAATGAAATATGTAAAAAGAATACTGGCTTCACCTGTAAATAGGTTTAAACTGATTACTTCACAATTTTTAGGAGCCTTAACCTTTTCCCTCCTTGTAACATATGTTGCTGTAGCCTATTTACTAATATTAAAAGCTTCCCTTATAGAATACCTACCTAAAGTAATTATTACTTCAACCTTGGGAACAATATTAGGCTTATTATTTGGTGTGTTAATATCCTTGGTGCTTAAAGTAAAACTTGCTAGTAAGTATAATATTAGTGCAATTGTTTATGTCTTTAGCTGTTTCTTAGCAGGAATGATGGTTAATACTACTCCATATGTTATAGAAGAAAAATTACCTATAATAAAATATATTAATCCGGCAACTGTAATTACTAAGGCCTACAAAAACATTTATTACTTTGAAAATAATAGTAGCTATTTATTAAATCTTTTTAATATATTTACTTTGATTATAATCTTCGTAATATTAATATTATTCACCACTAGGAGAAGAAAAAATGAAAACATTTAAAAACTATTTTAAAATAATTTTTGCAAATAAATGGTC
>DUUN01000807.1 GCA_012841535.1 Gallicola sp.
AAGGATCATGAAAACATCATTAAAAATCAAATTGGATATTCTAATGGAACGACTAATTACTATCCTCGAAAAAAACTGATAGATATTATTAATGTAACTAAGACTTTCTATGAAAATTGGGATGATAGTGTTATGAATGAATATAAAGAATTATTCCAATTAGATTTATCAAAAACTCCTAGCGAATTATCAGATGGTATGAAAGTTAAGTTCAATTTATTATTGGCTCTAAGTCATCACGCAAAAGTATTGATACTTGATGAACCAACAAGTGGACTTGATCCCTTCTCAAGAGATGAAATATTAGAAGTCTTTATTGAACTCAAAAAAAGAGGAACAGCAATATTATTTTCAACACATATTACATCTGATTTGGAAAAGTGTGCCGATGATATTGTATATATTAGTAATGGAAAAATCGTGAGTGCTTGTAGTAAAACAGATTTTATTCAAAAATATCAATCTCATGATAATGAAGTCTTAGAGAATATTATATTAAGACTTGAGAGGGAAAAACATGATTAATCTTATTAGAAAAGAGTTTAAATTGAGTGCTCATATTCTTTCATATCTTTTTATTTCTTTTGGATTAATGACTTTTATTCCAGGTTACCCGATTTTAGTTGGAGTGTTCTTTTCATGTCTAGGCATATTCCAATCATTCCAATCATATAGAGAATCAAACGATATCGCATATTCAATACTGCTTCCTGTAACTAAGAAAGATATTGTGAAAGCTAAATTCATTTTTGTTTGTATTATAGAATTATTAACTTTCTTATTGATGTTGATGATTACATTATTACGGATGACATTATTAAAAGCAGCCGAACCATATGTTAATAATCCATTACTTACTGCCAATCTAGTATTCTTAGGATATGCTTTAATGATTTTTGGATTATTTAATATTCTATTTGTCAGAGGATTCTTTAAAACCGGATATTTTTTTGGTAAACCGTTTTTATCATTTAGTATTGTTGGCTTTCTTGTCATTGGGGGTGCTGAAGCAAAAAGACACTTTCCCGGATTAGAAGTTTTAAATTCGTTTGGATTTGATAATATTGGAATTCAATTAATGGGATTGTTTGTAGGAATAGTTTTATATTCATTATTTACCTATATAGGTTTTAAATGTTCGGTAAAAACATTTGAAGAAATAGATTTATAGAAATAAGATTATATATTTCGTTGATAAACGTAATTGGATACTATCATTAATTATTTATTTGTAAATGTTAAAATGAATTTGTACAATGAAAAGTTTACTTAGGAGATTAATCTATTTCATATTTTAATAAAATATTTCTTGTAATCTGAGCTTTATGGTATAATCAACTGAATGATATAATTAATTTTATTTGGTGAGCGAAATAAAGAAAACTGATGAAATATGATTTTTGATAGAATATTATAACAGATTATTTAAAGGCTGTTCTTTTATCATGTTGTCAAAGTTATTTAAAATATGGAGGGCTAAAATGCCTACTTTAAAAAAGATTAGGTTTACAATGATAAATCATAAAATAGATCATGACATTATGAAACAAATGGATTTTGAGGCTGACGGCAACAATCCATATGATGTTATTTCTTTGATTGATAAAATGGATGAGTTATTAACAAAAGATCAATGCTTATCAATTATGGAAAAACAAGGCTGTTGTAAGAGTGGACAACGTGATAAGGATTGTAAAGGGTTTGCTAAAGAACATGGAAATAAACCGCTTTATGAAAAACTTGAATTATTATCAAGTATTCGATATATGATGTCACCACAATTGAATGATGATGGTACGATTACAATTACATTTGGAAATTTTAGTAATGGTGTTTATATGGGTGAACATACTTGTTCTTGTGGGGTGATTAAAAAGCTGAAACAGCCTTTTTCAGTTTCACCGACATATTGTGGTTGTTGTGCAGGACACTTTTTATATCACTATCAAAACGCTTTGGGTGTAAAACTGAAATTAAAAGAGATAAATTCATCTCCACTTAATACAAACGGTGTAAAGCCTTGTAGCTTTACCTTTGAAGTTATCGAATAATGCTATGATATTATAAGGAATAAATTATAAAAAAATCCAATTTATCGAGATGACTGTTATTAAATTGATTTGTATTGTTTAATAAAACATAGTTAACAATTAAGAACTGCGGGAAACTGTATATATTTATTAAAATTTGTAATCAGTCCTCTTTATCATTTAGATCCGTTAATAAGCTTACATATGGCGTGTAATTGTAACAAAACGCTCGCCCTAGTACATATTGAATGCATAAGTTTGATACATAGTGTACTTGTCAAGAAAAAGTAGACATGTATCAAACTTTAAATAGACCCTAGCTCATTTTTGAACTGAGCTGGGGTTTTATATTTTAAAGTATATGATGGACGCTCATTGTTATAATAATATACATAATCTTTAATTGTTTGATGTACATCACATGATTTTC
>DUUN01000382.1 GCA_012841535.1 Gallicola sp.
GAATAAAAATCCTGCTGATAACAATAGGGATTATACTTCGTAGTATTGTTTAGATCATCAAGCAGTTTATCCCAAGTTGTTTCCTGATTTTTTGATATGTCGGAATAAAATAAGTCCATTATTTGTTATTAATCTTTTGAATTATTTCACCAACCGTATTAACAATACCGTCTTCAAAAATATCTACATTATATTCTGCTTCAATTCTGACGGTTAATTCAGCTAAATCAAGAGAATCGAAACCAATATCATTTCTTAAATGAAAACTTTCGTCAATATCTTTTACTGCTTCCTTACCTCTGTTTTTTAGGACTGTGTTGATTATTTCATTTAGTAGTACCATAGTTTATTTATAATTATATATTTGCAATAAATGTAATTCTTTTATGAAATCAATTCTTTTAAGTGTGATAAACATTTTTCCTTTGTATAATGTTTTTCATAATACATTCGACCATTCTTGCCCATTGATTCAAAATTGACTTTATTTGGTAACACTTTTTCTCTGATATACTTTACTAAAGATTTATAGTCGTCTGGATCTACAACAAAACCACAATCAGATTCTCTTATTAAATCTGCAGAAGCACCTGTTGCCATTGCTAATACGGGTTTAGAAGCAGCCATGTATGATTGTAGTCTAGCGGGAATAACAGCATTGATATGTGGAAAATCAGCTTTTAGTGATAATAGCATAGTATCTGCATATTTATAGAACGACGGCATCATTTCAAAAGGATAACTTCCCATTATATAAACTGAATTTTCTAATGAATGTTTTGCCACAAATTCCTCAATCCATTTTTTTTTACTTCCATCGCCAACAATCACCCATTTAATAGAATCATATTCTTTCAACTCCAACACAGCATTCATAACGGCATCTAGATTTTGTGCTACCCCCAGATTTCCAGCCATCATAATAATAGATCCATTTGGTAAAGTTGGAATATCAACATTTGGCATCTTTAATAAGTCATCACTCCAGTTAGGAAAACTCACAATTTTATCCTTATAGTCACCTTTTTCAAGTATTAACTCATTAAATTGTGGAGAACTAATTAGAATTTTACTTGATTTATTATAAACCAGCCTAACAATATCATCAAGAACCCTGATAATTGTTTTATTCTTTATGTTTCCTCCTAAGATAGCAGAATCAGGCCAAATATCTAGTACCCATGTAAAAATTGGAGTCTTTCTGAAGAAATTATAAATTAAGGCTGGAATAGCTTGAGTTATCGGAGACACCAGATGAATTATTATGCTATCGTATTTTTTTGTAATTGAAAAATATATTGCCCAAAGAGAGGCACTAAATGCAAATGTAATATAATTCAAAGATAAACCAATATTACTGCCTTTTCTTCCTCTAGGAGTTTGGAATGCTCTGTAAACTTTCGCACCATTTATTCTTTCAAGACGTTTTTTAAATATACTAAATCCTTTATAGTATACACCTTTTGGATAATTTGGAATTCCTGTTAAAACATCCACCTCAAATCCTTTATTAACTAATTCAAAAGCAATATCATTGCTTTTGAAGAATTCTGGGAAGAAATTTTGCGTTACTAAAAGAATTTTTTTCTTACTCATTCCAAACCACCCGTTTAATGTAATCTGTATAGGAAATGATGATTCTCACCACCTTATCACTCACGTTGGGCATGCTGTAGTCGGCAACTGGTCGGAAGTTGCGCTCATCACCAATTTGCTGATACTGCA
>DUUN01000874.1 GCA_012841535.1 Gallicola sp.
CTTCCATAAGGCTTTCACCCCAAAGAAATCTAATGAAAAAAAAACAATCGGGTATTATGGGGCAATTGCTCACTGGTTTGATATTGAAAAAGTCTGTTATGTTGCCGAGCATCTTCCGGAATGTAAAATTGTTTTAATTGGGGAAGTAACCGCTGGAAGTGAACAATTTGTAAAGCATCCGAATATTGAATTAATCGGGGAACTACCTTATGACAGACTCCCATCATACTTGGTAAATTTTGATGTTTGTCTGATTCCTTTTGATACAAAAACAGACTTGATTAAGGCAACTAATCCGGTTAAGTTTTACGAGTATTTAAGCGCAGGTAAGAAAATAGTTGCGACAGAGATCCCTGAGCTTTTCCCTTTCAAAGATAAATATGTTTATCTGGCCAATGAAAATGAAGCATTTTTAAAGTATATTCAGTTATGTTTGGAAAATACTGATACTCTTGCCACACCTGAAGAGTCTGCGATTTTTGGAAAAGAAAATGATTGGCAAAACAGATATGAGGTCTTCTCACAATTGTGTAAAAATGTCGTTCCCAAAGTTAGCGTAATTATACTAACCTATAATAACTTAGCGTTTAATCGGCAATGTGTTCAGAGCGTATTTAAAAAAACCGCTTACCCCAATTTTGAGGTAATTATTGTAGACAACATGTCTACAGATGGGACAAGAGAGTATTTGCAGGAATTAGACAAAAAGGGAATTGGGAATCTAAAGATTATTCTTAATGATGAAAACAAAGGTTTTGCAGGTGGAAATAATGTTGGGATTTCTGCAGCAAAGGGAGACTATGTGTTGCTCCTTAACAACGATACTATTGTAACACGGGGCTGGATGACCTCACTGGTGAAGCATATTGAAAACAATTCAGTAATAGGAATGTGTGGGCCCGTTACAAATGCTATAGGCAATGAGGCGAAAGTAAAGGTTCGTTATAAGAATATTATTGGTTTGAATGAATTTGCCTATAATTATACATGGGAGCATATCGGAAAAGAATGGAAGGATCCAAAAGTACTAGCTTTTTTCTGTATTTTAATCAAACGCGACGTAATTGAAAAGTGTGGTTTACTTGATACTTCATACAAGGTGGGCATGTTTGAAGATGATGATTATGCGGAAGCCGTAAAACGTGTGGGATACAACCTAACCATTGCAGAGGACTCTTTTGTGCATCATTTTGGAGGTGCCACATTTAAGAAGATACAAGATAAGAAATACAAAGAAATATTTGATTCAAACAAAAAAAGTTTTGAAAAGAAGTGGAATAAGAAATGGGTGCCTCATGTATACCGTCCGGGAGTTACGTGGAAAACCAATAAAGACTTAAAACTAGAGGAGCACAGTAACTGCTAAATTAATGAATAATTAGCAACAGGACTATTAAAGGATAATTTATGATGGAGAATAAAAAGATGAATCAAGCGAAAGAGGATTTAAGAAGAAGCAAATATTTTACTACAGTAATTAAAAACGAAAAGCTTATATTATTAGCTATGTTTTTAATAGCATGCATTATTAAAATACTTATCGTCATACCAGGTGATGCACCAATGATGTTTGGTGACGAATTCTTATATAAGGAAAATGCAAAATATATTACGGAGTTAGATTATTTTAACAAACACTATCCTCCATTCTATCCATTTGTACTAAGTTTGTCCTTCATAATAAACTCGAATAACTTTTATATTATTATACAAGTAATCAATGTTATTATAACTTCCATGTTAATCTTTCCAACCTGGTTATTATCAAGAAAATATTTAGATAATAAAGGTAGTATAATTATTGCTTTAATAGTTTCGATAATACCATTTCAGTTTGTTTATCCTCGACTAATTATGAGTGAAAATTTGTATTATGCACTTTTCATTTTTTTAATGTATATAACGATAAAATCATCAGAAAAATTTAAATATATCGACTCAGTTGTGTTGGGAGTTACTATTTCCCTATGCTTAATGACAAGATATATGACATATGCGTTATTACCATTCATAGTACTTATTTGGTGTGTGTTATCATACTTTAATTTAAAGGATAAAGAAATTAGAATAAAAAATATAATAGTAGAATTATTAAGCAAGGGAATTGCTATAGTAGCTTCGACAATTACTGTTGCAATACCATGGGTTTTAGTAAGATATTTTAAGGGATATCCGATCTTAGAAATATTTAATGAAAAAAGCAGTACATATTTAACAAGTGAATTCGACAACTTTCCGAAATGGATACTTTTTTATTTGAGTTATTTTATTTTGACAATGGGACCTTTAATATTACCAATAATATATGGGGTTATTGATTATAGGCGGTCCATTAATAACAAAAGATTAAAACAATATATTTTTGCAGTAATCTCTATTACTATTCCTATAATTTTCTTGGCGATAAGGCATTCTGCTAAGTCCTATTACAATCAAGAAATACCTAATTACATAATAGGAAGGTATGTAATGTATTTATTCCCATTGTGGCTTGTTTTATCCTTTCTTTTAACTTCAAAAATATATACACATAAAGATTATTTTATTACAAAACAAGATAAAATTAAAATTGTTATTTCGGGATTAATTTCAAGCGTATTAATCTATTTGTCATATTTTACTATTATTGAAGGTAAGTTTTTTGATATTACAAATTGGTTTGTTATGGTGCATAATGCTGTTGATGCATATGCCTTTAAAGGTATGGGTAACAAATTTTTGATATTCACCTTAGTTTTGGTAGTTATTTTATCTTTATTAATGATAAAAAAGTGTGTTAAGTCTTTTAAATATGTTCTGATATCATTTTTTATAGTAAGTTCATTAATTAGCTTCAATGCTATTTATAAATCCCAAGCAAATAAGCTTTTTAATAATAATATAGTAAATCATATTAAAGACAATTATAAAAAAGTATATGTAAGTAAAGACTTAGTTAGCCAACAATACTATTATATAAAATTCTGGGAAATAGAAGATATTATGATTGAATACGACGAAGAAATTGAAATAGATAGTGAAATAAAAGATGGTGACATTATATTATCATCTAAAAAATTACCGTTAGAAACAGTATATAACTACAATGATTCATATTTATATAAGTACTCACAACTAGAAATAAATATTGAGGCTACATATCCAAGTAAAATAACAATCGGGAAGAAGTTTAACGTTCAAAAAAGTGGGAATTCAGCAATGTCAATCAAAGGAAGTGGCTTTATATCCGGCTGCTATGTTACAATTAATGGCGAAAAAGTCAATACTACATTTGGTAGTTCTGAATCAATTTCAATCATTGTAGATGAGAAGTACTATACAACCAAAGATGATTTAATTATTCAAGTTGTTTATAGTAATATAAAATCAAATGAAATAATAATACCTGTAAGATAAGCCATACAATGGAAATTTAATGGAGATTCAATGGAGATGATATACTATGAAACTAATAATCCAAATACCCTGCTATAACGAAGAAAAGACTCTAAAAGAAACCTATGATGATTTACCAAAGTACATAGAAGGAATAGACACAATTGAATACCTCATAATTAATGACGGAAGCAAAGATAAAACTGTAGAAGTCGCAAGAAGCCTAGGCTTTCATCATGTAGTATCCTTCAAGCAAAACAAAGGCTTAGCTAAAGGCTTTATGGCCGGTATTGATGCTTGTCTTCATCTTGGTGCTGATATTATAGTTAACACTGATGCGGATAATCAATATTGCGGAGCTGATATTGAGAAATTAGTGCGACCTATTCTTGAAGAAAAAGCTGACATGGTA
>DUUN01000149.1 GCA_012841535.1 Gallicola sp.
GATAAAAATTAGATCCATATCCACAGTCTGGATACCTTCTTCCTATTTTTTGCATATTGTAAACTGCTCTTTTTGATAGATTAGAATAGTCTTTACCAACATCTAAAAGAGCTTTTCCAATTGCTATCATCATAACACTATCATCAGTAAAAAAAATATAAAACGTAAATAAATCAAACTTTTTACTTATTCTGGCATAAAGAACAAAACACACTATCTGCAAAATAAAAAAGGCTTGACACATTTGTATCAAACCTATGCTTGTTATATGGGTTACTCAATCAATGTTGATACAATAGCGCACCCCTGCTAAAAATTAGCGCACACTTGTTAAAAATTAACGCACCCCTATCAATTTCTAGTGCACCCCTATGCTAGATTTATTAAAAATTATTTATTTTAAATTTCAAATTTATCTTTTATGATTTTTGCAACTTCAATTGCACTCTTGTTTGTGTTATCAATGCTTATAAAATCATCTGCTTTAAATCTTTTATATTCATCTTTGTTTAAAACAACTCTATGATTGCTAACTTGATGCAATATATCATTATTTGTCCATACGACATTCCTTTTAGACGGCTTTTTTTCTAATCTGAAATCTGATTTATTTCTCTTTAAACGTTCATCCAAATCACAAATAAGTTCAACGATTAAAACCCTTACTTCTTCACCAATTGAATGCGCAGCTTTTTTGAATGTATTAGTATGTTCTAAAATTACATTCCAGTCATCGTTTATATCATAATACATTGCTGCAGTAAATATCAATCCTTTTAACGGGCTTTTTCCAATATTATCTAATACAACATCTCTTAGTCTGTCTCTCAAATCTGAAAACCCTTCTTTGAGTTTTTTAGAAATTAAAGTTCCATCATCTATAGTAAATCCATAAAAGTGATTTGCTAGTTCCACTGTCATATGATTGTGAAATAATTTTAAATTTGTATTTTTTTGAAGTTCTACTCCAACTGTCATTTTACCTACAGCTTGTCCACCCAATATATAAATTAATGTTTTCATGACTTTTATCTCTTTCTATAAATTATTAAAAATACTTATTTGTTGAAAGTGTGTATTGTTCTATAAATAATTCTTTTAAATAATCTATACTATTTTGTTCATAAAATAATATAATAGCTTTTTTATATTCTAAATTATCTACTCCAACAAAAGATACTGGTATTAAATTATTTGCTAATAAAATAGCATTCCCTAACATTCTTGCAACTCTTTTATTTCCATCCTCAAAAGGTTGTATATAAGATATCATAGCAACAGCAACTAGTGCTTTTTCAACTGGATTGCCTTCTTTGTTTAAATATATAAATAACTTTTCTAAAGCTTCCTTAATTTCAAGTTCATTATCAAGCGGTCTATAGTTAGTCCCTGTTATACCAACCATTGTTTTTCTAATACCTGTTTTAATAGATAATTCTTTAGCAATTATATGATGAAGCTCTTCTAATTTGTAAAGATTAATATTCTGGTAGTTTTTTGGATCTTCTAAAATATAAGATAGGGCATCTTTGTGATTAATAATCATGATAGCTTCTTCATCAGTGTGACCTGGTGATTTAACTTTTTCTTTTATTAATCTTTCAGTATCTAATAAAGTGTATGTATTACCTTCAATACTTGATGATTTCCATGAAAATTCAATTGTTAATCTTTCTAATTCTTTTTTTATCCCTGTTGTTGTTTGACCAAAAATCTTATTTTTATATATTTGATTTAGTTCACTTATTAAATTTAATTCTTCAAGAGTAAATAAATCATTTATTTCATCAAAAATATCTTTATTAAAATACTTAATGATGTCTTCTCTAAAATCAAGTTTAAAATATTCAAGAACATCAAACTTCTTTAATAGTCTAGACCTATTTAATGAATATTTAGTTGTTCTCCCCGAACCTAATTGTTTTATTATATTATTATCTTGTAATTTAACTAGATCTCTATTTATTGTTGGTCTAGAATAAAGTTCTTCTCCAATCAACATATGTATATCACTTGGAGATAAAGAATCATTTCTTTCTAATATGTTAATTATTTTAGCTTGTCTTTCGTTTAATTTCATAACACAACTCCTCATTTTTATATTTTAATCTTATCATTTTGATAAGAAAAAGTAAATATAAATGATAAGAAAATCGTTAATGTTGTTTTTGTGGTGAATAATGCAGGAATTTAATTAAAGTGATGAATTAATCTATTTCTTATTTGTTTCTAAAAACTGAATATACAAGAAATTCCTATCTTCTAATTAAAAAAAACATTTATATTACATTTGGATAATCGTGTAAATCCGACTTGTAATCGTGTAAATTGAAAAGCAATCGTGTAAGCTAAACTATACTTTTTACTAAAAACACTGGTTTTGACTATATTTTTACCTATTTATCATTTTAAGCATTTAGTTCTGGCAAGTGAATATAGGAGAAACCTCCCTACCTGCCAACAAAAAAAGGCTTGATACTAATTGTATCAAACCTATTCATCTAACTTGGAGCAGGTGA
>DUUN01000557.1 GCA_012841535.1 Gallicola sp.
TCACTTTATGGTATAGGGGTTATTATTAAAACCACTTTTAAAAGCTATAAAAAAGATTATGATGAATTAGAAATGAAAACTATAAAAGACAGTTTAGCAATTAGCATGATACTTATTGTTATTTTACATTTAATTCAATTAATTTTTAGTTTCTATTCTGTAAAATATAGACCAATTATTACACCTATAACAGATTCAGCCATTAATAATAACATAAATATACATTCACTTTTTTTTGATTGTATATTAATCGGTTTTATTTACAATATTAATAGATTTAGGTATGGTCTTATTGCAAAAAGACAATTTTGGGACCCTATTTTAATTATATTGACAATAACAATAATTTTAACAATAGCTTTTTCTTCTTTCATTATAATAAATTAAAATTAGGAGGTTATCTTATGAAAAGAATGGATGAAATGGAACAAACACATGCTTTACAAGCAATTAGAATTACTCTACTATACTCTATGATTTTTGAAGTTGCTTATTGGGTTATGGAATGTGTGAAGGCAAAGAAATTCATAACTAACGATAGTATTATCTTCTTTCTATTAATTACACAAGGAGTCGTGCTAATACTTTCACAATTATTCTTCAAAAAAAAAGTTGGCAATACTAAAGGTACTTTAGGAATCATCATAGCTTTTGTTTTTGCATTAATAGCCATAACAATTGGATTTTTTCTTATGAATTTAGATGCATAAACAAGTAAAAAATAGAATTAAAAACAAAAAAACCGGAAGTTAAACCAAGGGGGTTTGTATGAAAAATATATATGTAGTTCTTAGTTTGATTATCTTTATATTTTTGTCATTTTATTCTCTTTATGCAATTGCTAATATTATTAAGGCTCTCTATAGAGTCTATATAAAAGAATATGATGAACTTGAAAGAAAGGTAGTTTTTGATAGTTTAATAATTACAGCCTTAGTAATTATCGGGGTACATTTAATTCAATTTATTCTTGGACTAACTATGCCCTATAGCCAATTTGAGCCAATAATTTCTGCTGGTAGCCATAGTGTATTTTTATTTACTAATGACTCTATTGCTCATATAGAATCTGTTTTCTTTGACTTTATAATTTTGAGTTTAACATATACAGTTATGAGGTATAAGTATGGTTTAATAAACATAAAGCAAGTACTAAAACCAATGGTAATTATTTGTATTATTTCTACCTTATCATCTATGTCATTACTATTTTAATATTTTTATTAGAATTTATGCTAGGTTTATAAAAAAATATATAATATAATTAAACTTACAACTACTAAAAAAAGAGGTTATTATATGATTTTTGATTTTTTAGATAATCAAATATTAAAAAACTTAACTAAAAAAGAAAATGAAATATTAAACTATGTTTACAACCATTCTGAAATAGTCTCAAGAATGAGTATTCAAGATTTTTCTTTAAAAATGAATACTTCTACAGCTACTATTATTCGTTTTTGTAAGAAACTAAATCTAAGCGGATTTTCTGAATTAAAATATATTTTAAAAGAACAAAATACTAGCGAATATAATAATTTAGAATTATATATTCAACCTGAAACCATTATTAAAAATCTTTCGCAGGATATAGAGAATACTGCACTATTAATAAAAGAAGATAATATTAAACAAACAATTTATGAAATTAAAAGTACAAAAAGTATACATCTTTATGGTTCTGGTCTTTCCGGTCAGGTATTAGATCATATAGAATATCTGTTACTTTCAGTTGGTAGGCAAAAAGTATATCGTTATGAAACTAATTATTTAGGCTTAAAAATGGCTAAAACATTAAAAGAAGATGATATATTAATTGCTATTAGTTCAAGTGGCAAATTTGCTCCAATGATAAAAATAGTCAATATTGCTAAATTAAATAAAGCTACTGTAATTGCAATTACACCTTCTATTAAAAATCAAATTGCGGATATAGCAGATATTAATTTCAGATTTTTTGGAAATACCAGAAAAAATGATGATGCTGAATTTAGTACAAGATTACCAATGTTTTACATTGTATATATTATTTTTTCATACTATCTCAAAAATAGAGGAGAATTATTTTGAAATCATTTTTATCCGATATAAATACATCAAATTTTTCAGATATTGATTTTGAAATTTTAAATTTCATTATTAATAATACACAAATTGTTTATACTATGAGCATAGAAGATCTGTCTAATACACTATTTACCTCTAAATCAACAATTATTAGATTTTGTAAGAAAATAAATCTTAATGGATTTAGTGAACTGAAATATATTTTAAAAAATGAAAGTACTACTAACGATATAGATGGTTTTAAAAATTTTATGAACTATAATATTAATATGTTTAATAATTTTATAAAAAATATTGAACTTGATAAAATATTAGCTACTGTTAATTTAATAACTAATAAAAACCCACTTTATATTTTTGGAAATAGTTTAAGTGGGATTCCTGCAAAATATCTATATACTGTGCTAAATTCTTTAGATCGAAGATGTGTATTTATTAGTGAACCAATACTAATGAAGAGTATAAGTACTTCTTTAGATGAAAAATCTACAGTCCTAATAATATCTGCAAATTTAAATAATACAATCTATGAAGACATAATAAAAACTACTGTAATCAATAAATCAAAAATCATATTAATAACAAGAAATAAACATAGTAGCCTTATTCCTTATGCAGATATATCACTATTGACTAATGATGAAAATATAACCTATAAAAATATAGATGTTAATTCTAGAATTGGTATAATTACAATTGTCCAAATAATCATAGAATTATCTTATAGAAAGCTTTTGGCTCAATAAAAGCTTTCTATAAGATTCATAAATAAATATACTTAACTAACTATTTTTAACGCTTCTTTTACTGCATTTGCAACTTTTTCAACCTTAGGGCCATATATTATATGTACATGGGTATCTGATGGCTTTACTATTCCCATACTTCCTGTATTCTTAAGAATATCCATATTTATCTTATCCATATTAATAACATCTACCCTAAGTCTAGAAATACAATTGTTTATATTTTTTATATTTTCTTTTCCTCCTAATCCTTCTATTACTTTTATACCAATATTAAGTTCAGTATCATATTTACCCGTATCCGTTTTTACTTGTTTATTTTCGTTGTCATTATCAGCAACATCGATTGATAGATTCTTTTTAGTAAAATACCATTTAAATGTTAAATAATAAATTATAGCATAAAAAACTCCAACAACTATTATCCAATACCATTTTGAACCTGGCTGAAGAACACCCCATATAATAAAATCAATTACTCCTCCTCCAGTATTTCCAACTGTAACTCCTAAAATAGACATTAACATAAATGATAAACCACCCATTACTGCATGAAACACAAATATTGCTGGTGCTATAAACATAAATGCAAATTCAAGAGGCTCTGTAATTCCAGAAATAATACTTGCTGCAACTCCAGCTATCATTAGAGCCTTGACTTTTTCACTTTTTTCTTTTGGAGTTGTTCTGTATATTGCAAAAGCTGCTGCAGGTAAACCAAACATCATAAAAGGCATTTTACCTTGACCTAAAAATCTTGTAAATGGCGTCATTTCACTAATATTTACTTTATCAAAAAATTGTAAAAATATATTTAAACAACCTTCTACCCCTTCATATACCCCACCAACAGCCGTTGTTCTAAATATACCATTGAGAACATGATGTAAACCTGTTGGTATTAATAGTCTTTCTAAAAATCCAAAAGTAAATACTCCAAAAGCACCTGAGTTACTTATTGCTTTTCCTAAATAGGTTATCCCCTGTGAAATTGGTTGCCAAATAAATGGAGCTATTTGACCCATAACTGTCATAGCTAATATTACAACAATAGATACAAATCGTTTTCCTCCATAAAAGGCTATACCTACAGGAAACTCTATTTTATGATATTTATTATGTAAAGTTGCTACGGCTACACCTGTAATAATACCAGCTACTGCTCCCATATCTATAGTCTCTATTCCTAATATTGCGGCAGTATTAATAGAATTAAAATTCATTACATTTGATTGTAGTACACAACTTGCACTTACTAAAAATGTATAATATCCTATAAATCCAGCAAAGGCCGCTATTTCTTTATCTTCTTTTGCAAGACCAAATGAAATAGAAATTGCAAATAATACAGGTATTAATGTAAATACTATTCCTGATATTGTCTTCAATGTATTCAAAATATAAAAAATAGTTGGTTGTTTCAATAAAGGAATAGTTTCCAATACTTGAGTTTTTAAAAGTGCTCCTGTTATTCCTAAAATAACACCACTAGCAGCCAAAGCTGCTATTGGCATCATAAGACTTCTTCCTAAATCAGATAAAAAGTCCATTATTTTTTGTTTTTTCATATTATACTCCTTTTTAAATTATTTTACTTTAAATTAGGCCACATTCCTTTATTTGCATCTATTAATGCATCTAAAATTTTTCTTGCTTTTTTAGCATCATTTACTAATCTATTTATAGTGAAAGCTTCTAATGCTTTTTGATAAGAGTTTTCAAAATAAGCATCCACTAGTAATTTTTCACTTGAGACTTGATTAACTAGTAATCCTAAATAAAATTGAGGAATCTTTCCTATTGACATAGGTCTTGGTCCATTAGTTCCCAATTCACATACAACCTCTACCATTGCATCATCTTGCATATTTACAATAATACCATTATTTTCAACTATTAAAATATGTCTATCATTTTTATTATATGCAATTGAAGTGGCTACATTTATCATCATTTCTGCATGTGCATCACTTATATCTTCAAATTTTTCTCCAAGTTTTCCATCTTTAATAACTGTTTGACATTCTGTGAATACTCTTTTTTCTCTATTTTCTATAACTTCATCCGCTCTGGTAAAATTCGGATCTAATTGTTTTACCTTATATTCAGGATATAAATAATATTGATCATATGTGTTTGGTAGAAATTCTGGAAAATCATTCATTATTGTTTCAACCATACCGTATGTATCTATCCATGAAGGATCTCTTTGTTCTGCATCCTGAGGTAAAAATCCATTTTCTTTTATTAATTTTCTAATTTTAGGTAATAAATCTTCCCCTGTATTTTTATCATACATATTTGTAAACCAACCGTAATGATTTAAACCAAAATATACAGGATCTAAATCTTTCCAATCACAACCTAGTAAGCGGCTACATGAACGTACTACGTTTTCTGGCTGATCACAAATATTCAATATTTTTTTATCATCAGGAAATTCTCTTCTTAACGCTTCTGCTACTATTGCAGCTGGATTAGAATAATTTAATATCCAAGCTTCTGGAGCATAAGTTCTAATATCTTTTACTGCTTTAATCATATCTACACATGAACGTAAACCATAAGCCATTCCTCCTGCTCCACATGTTTCTTGTCCTATTAGCCCCATAGATAATGGAATATGTTCATCTTTTGCTCTCATAGGCAAGCCTCCAGACCTCATTTGCATAAAAACAAAATCCATTCCATTATAAGCTTCTTTAACATCTGTTGTATATGAAAAATCAAGTTCCGGGAATTTTTCTTTAAATAAGATATCACCAAACTTTCCAATAATCTCTTGTCTTTCTTTATCTATATCAAATAATACTAATTTTTTTAAAGGAAATTCCTTTTGCATTCTAACAAAAGATTTTAAAAAACCTGGTGTAAAAGTACTCCCCCCACCTACTATACAAACATTATATTTTTTCATTATATTTCTCCTTAATTATTATTATTAATGATCATTAACTTACTTATAATTCTATGAGAATACTCATTCAATTACAATAGATCGCTAAATTTAGACCTTTTTTTCAGGAATTGAAATTTATTACTTTTTTTGTTACTTTTTTCATATAAAATTATATTTTATATTTATTTTGAAATATAATTAATTATTCAACGAAATTCTTTTTATATAGATATTTTGACTTTTAAACTGATTTTTGATATCTTATTCCTTATCAGGCTATTTGTTTACTAGTTTCTTTAAATAAAAATAGCAATAAAAAGCATTTAAACTAGAGGTAGTTTCCTGCCTCTAGTTTTATCTTTTTATATAAAAAAATAAATGAATTAGGAGGTATTATGAAATTAGTTTTTAGTTATTTTAAAAAATATAAAGTATTTTTAATTCTTTGCTTTATTTGTTCCTTTGGATTTATTTTTACAGAAATTGGAATACCTACTTTATTTGCTAATGGAATAAGTAATAATTTTAAAAATGGTAATACACAATATATATTATTACTTGCAATTAAAATGTATGGCTTTGCTTTTCTTGGATTGATTTTATTATTAATTTTAGCCTATTCTTCTAATAGAATGACTTCTAAAATAGTAAGGGATATTAGAAATGAATTATTCAGCCATATTCAAACATTTTCAAGGGAAAAATATGAAGATTTTAATATTTCCCGTTTATTAACAAATATTGTTAATGACTGTTTTATTATTATGCAATTTCTAATTGTAATAATTAGACTGGGATTTATTGCCCCAATGATGATTATTTCAAGTTTTATTATGATTTATAGAAAAAGCCCAACTATAGCCCTTGCTACTTTAGCTATTGTGCCTATTCTTTTAATTGGAGTATTTTTAATTAATAAAATTACAAAACCCATTTCTATAAAGCAACAGAAAAAACTGGATAATATAAATCTAAATATGAGAGAATCCCTTACAGGTTTAAGGGTTATACGTGCCTTTAATAGACAGGATTTTCAATCTAAAAGATTTGGAAAAATTAATGAAGAATACGGAAGTTTTTCTAAAAAGCTATTTCAATTAATGGCTTTGATTCCCCCTTTATTTACTGTTATATTTTCAATTATTATGATTACTGTAGTATATTTAGGTTCAAATTACGTAAATCAAGGAACTTTAGATTATGGTGCACTTGCAGCTTTTATTGAATATGTCTTTCATGCTTTATTTTCATTTTTAATGTTAGCCAATGTTCTTACTATGTATCCTAGATTTTCTGTTGCAGTTCATAGAATTAACGAAGTTTTAAATGCTCAAACAAATATTACTTCTAAAGATACTAAAATAGAAACTCCTATAAAAGGACATATTGAATTTAAAAATGTAAGTTTCGCCTATGCTGACAGTGCTAAGGAAAATGTACTGGAAGATATTAATTTATCTATTGAACCGGGAGAAACTGTAGCCTTTATAGGAAGTACAGGAAGTGGTAAATCAACTTTAGTTCGTTTAATTCCTCGAATATTCGATGTTACTAAGGGAAATATTTTAGTTGATGGTAAAGATATAAGAGATTATGATTTAGACTATTTAAGAAGTAAAATTAGTTTTGTACCACAAAAAGCTATACTCTTTTCCGGTACAATAAAAAACAACCTACTTTTCGGTAATAGAAACGCTTCAGATGAGGACCTAAACCGTGCTATTGATATTGCTCAAGCAAAAGATTTTGTAGATAGTAAGGAAAATGGAATCTATGAACAGCTTTCTGAAGGTGGAACTAATTTATCCGGTGGTCAAAAACAAAGATTATGTATTGCTAGGGCTTTAACTAGGGATGTTCCTATCTATATTTTTGATGATAGTTTCTCTGCCCTAGACTATAAAACCGATTCTGTTTTAAGAAATAGGTTAAAGGAAGAAATAAAAGATTCAACTTTTTTAATAGTAGCACAAAGAGTTGCAACTATTATGGAAGCAGACAGAATTTTTGTTGTTAATAACGGAAAAATAGTAGGTCATGGTACTCATAAAGAATTATTAAAAGATAATCCTATTTACAGAGAAATTGCTGAATCTCAGCTTTCAAAGGAGGAGTTAGCATATGAATAGTATGAAAAGACTTTTTGTATATTTAAGACCCTATAGATTTAAGTTTGCTAGTTCTATATTTTTTAATATTCTATATACTTTTACAAGAACAAGTCAACCATTTATTATAGGACTTGCTATTTCCCAACTAGCTAAAGATGTTACTTCCGGTAATGAAATTAATTTTAAATATATATTCTATATAATTATAGCCTTAACTGTTACTAGTGCTTTAGATGCTATTGGTGATTATTTATCAAATTATTTACTATCTGATGTTGTACAAAGTAGTATGAAGGATATGAGAAAGGAAATTAATCAAAAGATAAACTTCTTACCTGTTTCCTATTTTGATAGCCACAAGCAAGGAGACCTTTTAAATAGAGTTACTACAGACGTTGATGCAATTGGTAATGCTTTACAGCAGGGACTTTTACGTATTTTTAGTTCTATTTTAATCCTCTTGTTTAGTGTTGTATTTATGTTTATTCGTTCACCTTTATTTGCAATAATAGCTGTTCTAATATTTCCTATTTGTATAGGAATATATAAAATTATATATAGAAAAAGTCAGCCTTTATTTACAGAATTACAAAATTCTTTAGGAGATTTAAATGCCTATACTACTGAACATCTTGCTGCTTATGAAGTAATACAACTATTTGGTCAAGAAGAAGAAGTTATAAAAGGATTTAAAAAAATAAACAAGAAAATAGACCTTGTAGGATTTAAATCGAATCTTATGGCAAGTATTACCAACCCAATACTAAGTCATATAATTCATATTGCCTATATTGGATTGTTTGTAGTAATGGCTATTACTATTTTAGGTAAGCCTTTAGCAATTGGCGGTTTTGTATTAGCTTCCAGTATAGATGTTGGAGGACTTCAATCCTTCGTACAATATATTTGGCAAGCAGGAAGTCCTATTCAAGACATTACTCAATTGTCAAATACCTTCCAAGCTGCATTTGCATCTTTAAACAGAGTTTTTGAATTTTTAGATGAAGAAAATGAAGTTCAAGAAGATTTACCCCTTCCTATTGATACAAATTCCGTTAAGGGAGATATTGATTTTGAACATCTATCCTTTGGCTATAGTAAAGACAAACTACTTATGAAAGACATTAATATAAATGTAAAAAGCGGAGACACAATTGCTATTGTTGGTTCAACAGGAGCAGGAAAGACTACACTAATAAATTTATTAATGCGTTTTTATGATTTAAATGGTGGTTCTATAACAATTGATGGAGTAAATATGAATGAGTTTACAAAAGAACAATTTCGTTCTATGTTTGGTTTAGTCCTTCAAGATCCATGGCTTTACTATGATACAATAGCCAATAATATTAGATTTGGTAAATTAGATGCAACAGACGAAGAAGTAGTAGAAGCTGCTAAAGTAGCTAATGTATATCATTATATAAACACACTACCCCATGGCTTTGACACAATATTAAATGAAGAGTCCTCAAATATTTCTCAAGGTCAAAAACAATTAATAACCATTGCCAGAGCAATAGTTAAAAATCCTAAAATTTTAATTTTAGACGAGGCTACTAGTTCTGTTGACACTAGACTTGAGGTCTTAATTCAAAAAGCGATGGTAAATGCAATGGAAGGAAGAACTTCTTTTGTCATTGCCCATAGACTTTCAACTATTAGAGATGCAGATTTAATTCTAGTAATGAGCAACGGTTCTATTGTAGAACAGGGTAACCACAAAGAGTTATTAGAACAAGATGGAGTTTACAAGGAACTTTATGAAAGTCAATTTGCTAACGGCCATATAGAAGACAATTAAATTACATTGATTTAAATAAATAAAACCAAATTCCTATTTTTAGGTCTTTGGTTTTGTTTTTTATTTTGAATTTATTTTTTTGTTTTAAGATTCTAATATTATTTATATTCTTTTATACAGAAAATAATGGTTATAGCCTTCAGGCAAATCCTCCAATTCCCCATAGACCATATAACCTAAATTTTTATAAAAATCAGGAGCTTGAAAACTAAAAGTATCTACCATAATCATCTTACACTTTTTCTTAATAGCAAAGTTTTCAACTTCTTCTATTAATTTTACTCCAAAACCCTTTTTTCTTATATTTTCATTAATCCACAAAAAATCGATAAAAAGAATTTGTCTTTTAGTTTTTCCTGAAATTCCTCCAAATATTTCCCCTTTTTCATCTTTAATTGTAAAACAAAAATCTTCGTTAATAAATTCTATATCTTCGTCAGATAAATATTTTTTATTATATTCAATTATTTTCTCATGAATATATTCTTTATCATCTGAATTACCATTTAAATCAATAGTTAATTTTTCCAATTTTTTCTCCTAATAATTTAAAATTATTTAATCGCTTATTAATTCCTTTCCATTTAACATGTTTTTACAAAGAAGTATTATTAAAATAGATATTACAAAATTCATAATTAGTGGAATATAATTTGCTATATTCATTAAATCTATAATATTCATACCTGTTACACTTAAAAAAGCTATAACAATTAATGAAGGTATAAAGCAAATAAATATTATTAATGCCCTAAGTAAACTTTCTAATACTTGGTTTGACCTACTTTTTAATATTTTTAAAGACAAGACCGTTCCCGATGTTACTAGTACAGAATAGCCTACAAACATAAAGCTATTGTAAATAATTAAAGCCGGTGATGTTTTCAACAATACTCCCGATATTATAACTGCAAAAACAGTTATTAAGGAAGTTCTTAAAATTGGTGGTATTATTATAGCTATTAATTTCTTAAGTGGTGAATCCGGTATTAAGTAAATAAAGTAGTTTTCCATTTCCTTCTTTATTCCGGTATTTTGTGGTGACAAAAACAAATATATTATTAACATACTTGTAACTGCTTCAAATGACTTACTTAATATACCAAACACAATATATATTCCAACTATTGATACATCTGAAATAGAAACAAATTGACCTGTTTTTTTCAACTCTACTACAGATTTTGATAATATTGCCCAAGCACCATTTAAAAATTTTGATTTCCCAATTTCCTTATGCTTAACTTTTGCAGTTACTGTAGTGTCACCACTTTTGGACTTCCTTCTATATTCACTTATTTTTATTGCATCTTCTAAAGCTTGTTCATAAAAGTTTCCCTTAAAGTTAATAAAAAGTAAATACACAATTATCGCAGGAATAAACACCAATAAAAACCCAATTATTGTAAAAATATATTCCTGTTCTATAAAAGATACCATAGCTAATTTAGCCGGTCCTAAAATCGGTACAAAATAAAATATTTTACCTGTTATAAAAGAGTAAAAACCTTCTTTAATGTCTAACCCACTTTTGAAAATATATACTCCAAGTACTATAGCTACACTTAACACTACTAAAGTTCCAACTATTTTTGATATATTTTTAAATTTTTTATAACAAATTTCCAAAACATATAAATAATCAGTTAATATTAAAAAGAAAAAGTAAATTCCTAAAGTAACTAAAAATGTTAGTAATATCATTAAAGGAGCAAAGCTTACATCTGAAAATGAAACTATTCCTAAAAATAATGATAAGAAAGAAAATAATATACTCTGTAAAATTGTTTGTGCTAATAGATATTTCATCTGTTGTTTTTTTGTAAATGGTCCTGAGAACAAATAAAATGCTTCCTGTTCATAAAACAAGGCTTTTCTTGATGAAAATAACATAGTTACCATCATAAAGGCGGTAAATCCTATAATTATCATTATTGATTTTTGCACACCTAGAGTAGCTGCATAAACGGCTATTTCATCCTTGGCAAATAAGGCACTTACAATAATGAAACCATAGAAGACAACAATTAAAACCGTTATTATAGCACTTGAAGGCTTCCTAAATAAATTTCTAATTACCCCTTTTTGTTTATAAAACCATAATTTTTGTAATGCTGTCATTTTATTCCTCACCTGTATATTTAAAGAAAATTTCCTTTAAAGTACTATCTCCCAGTTCTTCCCTTTTAATATACTTTACAACTCTTCCATGATGTAAAATATATGCTTCGTCCCATTCATGTAACATATCTATAATATGTGTACTCATAAAAATAGCACATCCATCTTCCCTTAATTGATGAAATATTTTAAAAGTATCTTCAATACTTGCAGGGTCTAATCCTATCATAGGTTCGTCTACCAGTAAGGCTTTTGGCTCTATAATTAAGGCTAAAACCATACTTAATTTCTGCTTCATTCCCTTACTTAGTTCTTTTGCTAAAGCTTTTCTCTTACCCTCTAAATTAAATAGTTTAATATATTTATCGGCATTTACCTTATAATTATCTAGTTTATATGCACTAGCTATAAAGTCTATATGTTCATCAACTGTTAATAAATCAAATAAAACAGGAACTTCCGGTATATAGCCAAAGCTCTTTTTAGCTTCTATAGTTTTATTATCAAAACCACAAATTTCAATTTTTCCATCAAAATCCAATAAATTTGCTATTGATTTTATAATTGTAGATTTTCCTGCACCATTTGGTCCCAATAAGACAGTTATTTTCCCAGGCAAGGCTTCTAATATAACATTATCTACTGCCTTAAAGTTCCCATATTTTTTTGTAACTCTATTTAAACTAATCATACTATCACCTTCCTAAAGTAAATATTACCATATTTATTATAATTAAGATTACAATATCCTAACAAATAGGAAAAAACCGTTCAAAAATCTTGAACGGTTTAAATTTTAAGTTTAAAGGTGCATAGTAATTTCAATAATCACTACATATAATAAAAATAATAAGCTTATTAATGCAACTTTTACTATATATGATTTTTTCTTCATAAAAACTATAGCAATATATTCTCTTATCATTGCATTTGGTAAATAATAAAATGCTGTTTTAGCACCTATTCCACTTATATTTAAGCTAACTTGTTTAGCATATATTGCTGCTCTAAATACATGGTAGTTACTTGTTGAAAATATTGCTGTGTATTTATTACCAGAAATAGACTCTATAAGAGCTTTAGAAAATTTAAAATTCTCTAAGGTACTTTTAGACTTATCCTCTAATAAAATATCTTCTTCCGGTATTCCTTTTTCTATAGCATATTTTTTCATAGCTAAGGCTTCGGAAATTGTTTCATCAGCACCTTGGCCTCCAGAAAAAATCAATTTTGAACTTTTGTTATTGTTCTTTTGTTTTTCATAAAATGAAATAGCCTTATCTATTCTACTTCCAAGTAATTTTGAAACTTTATTACCACTAATTAAGCCACTTCCCAATACAATTATATAATCTTTATCGAATTTAGGTTTATAAAACCCATATAATAAAGAAGATACAAAATAATTATAGAAAGACAACATAAAATAGACCAAGAGTATTTCTAAATATATTAAAATATACTTTAATATATTTGGAATTTTTTCAAAATTAAAATTAGCTAAAATAATAAAAAGAAAAAGTATAATTCCTATAAACAAGGTTAGCATATTGGAAAAACTACGCCTCTCCCTTTCAAATACGACTACTGCATTTACAAAACAGCCAACTAATATAATATATAAGCCTAAACCTCCGACAATTAGAAACAAGACTATTGTTATAAAGAATAATAATCTTATTATTATTCCATTATACATTTGTCCAGCCATTAAAATAGAAATAAATACCAAAAATAATAGAGTATTAAATAAAACTCCATTAAAAAGCCTTGTTTTATCGATTTTATAAGAAATAAGCAATATTGCTAGTACAAAAAAGGCAAAACCTATTATAGTTAAAAGTATTGTTTTGTCATTCATTCTTATAACTCCTTAAAAATCTGCATCAACAATTGTTGCAAGTTCTCCTGTCCATGGGTCCATTAAATAACCTCCAATTTTTACATCACTAGGCATTAAGGGATGATTTCTTAATAGCATAACAGTATCTTCTATAGCTTTTGACGTTGAATCAAAACCGCCTAGCCATTTTTCTACATCTATACCACAATATTTTATAGTTTCTATTTCTTCTTTTTTAATTCCCCTACTAATCATTTTTCTTTCAATTTCTAAACCATTAACTTGTTTAGCCCCACATTCCTTGTGCCCAATAACCATTATGTTCTCTACATTTAGTTCATAAACTCCAATTAATAAACTTCTTACAGCTGAACCGAATTTATTGGTTATTATTCCACCTGCATTTTTAATAAGCTTAATATCTCCATTTTTAAACCCTAAGGCAGCTGGTAACAACTCAACTAATCTAGTATCCATACAAGTGACAACTGCTATTTTTTTATTAGGAAATTTATCTGTTTCGTAATTTTTGTATTTTTTCTCTTTAACAAATTTTCTATTATATTCCAATATTTCTTCAATCACAATATACCCCTATTATAAATTAATATTACAATAATATCATGAATGTTACTTTAAGGTAAAGAAAAAGTTTTCATGAAAATAATTTTAATTGGATTATTGTAATATAAAAAGGTTCTATAATTTATAGTGTTGATGGAAATAAATCCATTAGCACTATTTTTTATTGGAATATAAAAGAATAGACAAATTATTCACTTTTCCTATAAAATATATGCTACCACACAAAATATAA
>DUUN01000815.1 GCA_012841535.1 Gallicola sp.
TTAATAGTATATTAGAGCCATCAGCAGGTAAAGGAAATATTGTTGATAAATTAAAAGAAAAAGAAAAGATATATAAATATTCTAATTATAAATTTGATATTGATTGCATTGAAATTGACAAAAACCTACAGCACATTTTAAAGGGTAAAGGTTATAGGGTTGTACATGATGATTTTTTGACATACGACACTATGAAAGAATATGATTTAATTATTATGAATCCACCTTTTAGTAATGGTTGTAAACACTTATTAAAAGCATTAGAAATGCAAGAAAGGAACGGAGGCGCAGTAGTTTGTCTTCTTAATGCTGAAACGCTCAAGAACGATTATATAAACGATAGAAAGCTATTAAATAGAAAACTAACAGAATACAACGCAACTATTGAATATTTACAAGACAGTTTTACAGATGCAGAACGTAAAACAGATGTTGAAATTGCATTAATTAAGGTTAAATTACCTGAACAGAAAAGAAATTCATTTATATTGGATGGTTTACGTAAAGCGCAAGAACAAAGGGAATATATAGAACAGGATCAAACATCTATTGTAGAGAATGATTTTTTGAAAGCAATTGTCAATCAATATAAATTAGAGGTTGAAGCTGGGGTAAAACTAATTAAGGAATACTATGCTATGAGTCCATTTATATTAACAGAATTTACAAAAGAAGGACAAAAAGGCGATCCTATTTTAAAGTTAGATTTATATAGTAATAGATATTCTTACTCTAATAATTTGTCTATAAATAATTATATAAAAGATGTTAGAAGGAAATATTGGAGTGCATTGTTTAGTAATGAAAAATTTATAGGTAAATTAACTAATAATCTAAGACAGGAATATTATAACAAGATCAACGAATTAAGTGACTATGATTTTTCGTTATATAACATATATGAGATAAAAACAGAAATGACAAAAGGAGTTGTAAAGGGAATTGAAGAAACTATAATAAGCCTATTTGATGAATTAAGTCATAAGCATTATTGGGATAAAACAACATCAAGTAATATTCATTATTACAACGGTTGGAAAACAAACAAAAGCTGGTATATCAACAAGAAAGTTATAATTCCATTGAGTGCTTATGGTTGGGATGGGAGATATAGACCATCTTATAATGTGGCAGACAAATTGGCAGATATAGAAAAGTGTTTTAATTACCTAGATGGTGGATTGACAGAATCGGTTGACTTGCTTGAAGCTTTAAAGTTTGCTGAAGAATTTGGGGAAACAAAAGATATCCAGCTTAAATATTTTACAGTAACATTTTACAAAAAAGGTACTTGTCATATAACGTTTACTAATGAAGAATTATTAAAAAAATTTAACATCTATGGCAGTCAGAAAAAAGGGTGGCTTCCTCCTTCATATGGTAAGAAATCATATAGTGATATGACAAGTGAAGAAAAGCAAGTTATAGATGAATTTGAAGGGGAAAAAGAATATAAAAAAGTAATGAATAACACAAAGTATTATTTATTTAATACTAATGACATATTAATGTTGGAACAAAATGGCGTGGTATAATTCTTTTAATCTTTATGGTGATGTTTAATAAAATTGTAATTTTATTGAAGAAAAGAAGGAGAATAAAACAATGATACTATCAGTAAAAACTTATAAAATAAGAAAAGAAGACAATAATCCAATTTACAAAACATATAGATTCGCTTGTTTTGATACTATTTTAGAAACAGAAGGAATGACATTTGAACAAAAGTTTAATTATGCTATAGATTGCTTAAAAAAGAAATAGAACGGGATAGAGAAAATAACAATATGCTACTATTTGAGCCAATAACTATTGCTGATGTGTTTTTGAGTTAAATTATAGAAAGGTAA
>DUUN01000431.1 GCA_012841535.1 Gallicola sp.
ATTAATTTTGTCTTCCTATTTTTTACTAAAAAAGAAAGAATTAAATAAACGCTCGCCAGTATCAGGTCCCTTACCATCAATTATTGTTGTTTCATAACTTCCTTTATAATGGTTTTTAGAAACCCTCATTGTAAACAAGTTATGATTTGAAAACAAGTCTACTGCTTTACTTGAAATAACACTTGTAGCAATAATTTTTTTACTTGGGATACTTGATAAAAGTTTTTTAATTGTATTGCCTGTGTGAATTACTGCATCAACAATTATTGTTGGATAAAGTTGTTGTTTATTTTCATATTCAAAACTAATATTACTCAATCGCCCTGCAAAATCTAATTGATTAGCAATCCCAAGACCTATAAAAAGTCCTGCTCGCATCACAATAAGAACAGAAAAAAATTTATCTTCGTGACTATTTAAAATAGCCTTAGCAATTTCTTTGCCTATTTGATAATGAGTTTCTCTTAGTTTTAAACCAGAAACCTTTGATGAACTTTTAGACATTTCAATCAATTTATTATTATATTCATTACTTTCTATTATTTTAAGCATATCTTATCCTCCACTTTTAAATTGTCATATTTTTCGTTTGAATATGATATCTGGTATATTTTTGAATTTGGATTTTCTATAAAATATTTTTTAGCAGTTGAACTTAATTTATTATTTATAACTACCCATGATTTATCTGCTTCTTCAAGTAACATCATATCAGCAATTGAGTCGCCTATGGAATAAACTTTTATTCCTTTTTCTTTTAATTTCTTACCAATTAAATATTTTGTAAAAGAAGACATATAAATATTGTTGTCATCTTTTTTTCCTACCAAACAAGGACTTATTGTAAAAATATTATTAACTTTATTAACCTCACTCCAAATATCGGCTAACCCTAGAGTTAAGCCAACCGTCTGAACATTTGTGTTCTTAATATTATTTATTAAATTATAATTTAGTTCTATTTTTTGAACTCCCTCTTTTACATATGGTTTAATATTATTATTTAATATATGTTTATGAAAACGATATGATTGATATTGTGTGTAAAAGTTTTCTTTAAAATTATCGATGACGATTTTGTTTTCTATATTCTTTTCTTTAATAACAAAATTAGTTATATCATTAATTGATAATGTTTTATCACAATCTAATAAAAATATTTCTTGAAGATTGTCATTTAAAAGTATTTCTTTAACAGCTTCATCAACAATAACTTCTGATGTTTTAATAACACCTTCAATAACATCAGAAATATACTGTTCACAAACCGATAAATCTTCATTTAAAACAACCAGTTCCTTACCGATAGATTTTAATCTTTTTCGTAAACTTTCAATTTCAAAATATTGCCATAAATTAATATTATCTTCTAATTTTAAGAAATCAGTCCATTGTTCTTTATTAACTTCGATTGTATTTTTTAAAATAAGATTTGAAGGTTTATACATATATAAAAATAAATCATAAAACTGAAGATCGTCATCTTTCATAACGATATCAAAATCATTATATTCTTTATTAGGAAAACTATAATGTCCATCGACAATAATATTAGGATGTTTTTTACTTTCTAACGCAAATTCATTTATTAGTTTTGAGCGAAGAATAACTTTTTTATCATCGTTTAATTGTTCAAAGTCGATTCCATATTTATTTTTTGCAAGTTTGTATAAAGTTTTTGAGCCAGTTAAATGTTTAATCTTTTTATTGTTGTTGCATAAACGTTTTATAAAACTCGATTTTCCTGATCGTGAGATTCCGTATAATACAATTTTCATAATTTATTATTCTCCTGTAGCATCTCATAATAACATTTAGAAGGATTTGGATTTAAAAACTTTTTCATTATTAATTCAATCTCTTTAAGAGGGCTATCAAACTGACCAATTAAGTACTTGTTTAAGTTTTGAAACCTACCACAAGGAAACACTCCTTTTTTAGTTATATAAATATTGTTTCTACCGACTGCACAAAGATTTCCGTACTTAGTACAATCATATTTTTTAGTGTTTACCATTTGTCGCATATTTAAGCCTTTTTCCTTACAATATTTTAAGAAGTTATAATACTCTTCATTAGTTATTGAAACACCTTCAATATAATCTCCAAAGACAATTGAAAAATTAACATTTTTAAAACCGTTTTCTAAGAAGTAATTAACAACTCTTTCTTGTTCTTTAATTGTTAGTCTCGTTACAACGGAATTGATAGTTGGTTTATGACCAAAAAGACGTTCATATTCTATTATGTTTTTAAATGTTTTATTATAATTTTTCCTAACTACTTCATGAATATCTTTTGGGCCATCGAGAGAGAAATTTAAGTCTATTATATCTTTAAATTTATGGAAAAATTTTATTTGTTTTTTATTTAAAGTAGTTCCATTAGTTATTGTATAAAGTTTTATTTTTTGATTATCATTAGCAGCAAATAAAACAGCTTCTTGAATTGCTCCAAAAGATAAAAGTGGTTCTCCTGATCCAACTAAACCGATTTTAAATTCTTTAACATTATTATCTTTAATATATGTTGAAACATTAGATAATATTAGTTTTATATCTTCTTTTGACATTTCAAATTCACGCCAATTTAATGTATTAACTTTTTTACCAAAATGACAATAATTACATGTTAAATTGCATCTCGCATTTATTGAAATACAAGCTCTATTTTTCATTTTCTTCTCCTGGGAATGGAATATGTGCCAATGATAAAACAGGGATATCATTAAACTCTTTCCATTTCTTTCCTTCTGTTGCTGCACAAAGAATTAAAACTATATTTACATTACACTTTTTTAATAATTCAAAGACACTATTCATTGTTCCACCAGTTGATATTACATCATCACAAATAACGATATTCTTATTATTTAATTTAAGTTGATCAACACCATCTAACCAATATGATGCATCTCCTGAGATTATAGTACTGCCCTTAGTGGAAATAGGCTTTATCATATATGATTTTTTTGATTTTCTAATAACACAATAATCATCAATATTTAACCGTCTCGTAAGTTCTTGAGTTAGACCGATTGCTTTTGCTTCAACTGTTACCAAATAATCAACTTGTAAATTTAGACCATTCATTTTTGTAAATAATTCTTGGGCAATTTCTTTATTTAACTTTGCTTTTCCTAATAAATTAAAAGAATAAAATGACTGTGGAGAACACTCCACATAAGGTAGATCAAGTTGTACATCTTTATTAATTTTTAACTTATAATCTTTTTTTATACTATCCATAATGGGCTCCCTAATAATTTAAATATAATTCCACACACAATTCCTATAAACGGATTTTTTGTTATCATTGTAACACTCGCTGCAATGATTCCTTCAATAGGCGCATCACTTCCTGAAACAAGAATTAAGTTAGGAACTAGTGTTACTGCAAAACCGATAACTAAAAGAAAACCAGCAATTGATTGAGCTGGGATAAACTTACTGAGTTTACTCATTAAGCCTGTCAATAAAAGAACCCCTGAGATAATCATCATAATTATTCCGGCATATAAAGGCCATGGTGCTGCTGCTGTTCCTGAGATGATTGCTTCTAATGGCATTCCACCAAACATTATTGAAGGAATATCAGCAACACTATTAATAATTGTTAAAGCATTTACATGTAAATTTACATCTGCCATTCCTGCTGTAATATTTCCAAAACTTATATTAGTTCCAATGTTTAAACATATAAGTCCGAGGGCGCCATAAATTGCCGCTAAGTTAAACTTCGGTTTAACAAGTTCAAAGTCACTCCAATAACTTTTCTTCCAAAATCTCCATTCAGTTGATTCATCTACTTCAAACTCAACTCTTCTTTTTTGTAACAAACAAAAGTCTAATGTTGCAAAAGCAACAGATGCAGCTATTGTATAAACAACATCCTTTGTTAAAGCCCAAACTATTAAAGCAACTATAATTGATATTAACCCAGTTCTTTTTTCTTCTTTTGTTAATTTAAAAGAAATCTCAGCTAAAATTAAACCGACCCCCGCCATCATCCCATAAATTACTGAGGTTCCTGCAAAATCAACAAACTTCGAAACAAGTCCTGTTAAACCAATAATTATTCCAAATACTGAGGCGATTAAAAGACTACCTATTCTACTTCTAAAATCTTTTATCATTCCACTCATTGTTAAAGTTTCTGCTTGTCCAGATATAGGAACAATATTACCAGTCATTAAATTTCCTGCTGCTCCAATAAAATATGCAAAACCCGTTGGTTTAAGTTTATAACCTAAACTTTGAGCATAAAAGAGTTGTGTACAACCATTAACAATAACGAATATAATAGCTGTTGTAAAACTTATAATTTGTAAGGCTGACTCCATATTATTCCCCTTTCATTATCATCTCTTTAAACTCATCAAAACTAATAACTTTACTATAAAGTTTTAAACTTGTATAGTTCGCAATTTCTTTTTTATACTTAATTCTTTCATTCATAGGATCAGTTGTTTCATATATAACAATTGGGCAATAACCTAAATGATATAGCTCTTGAACAAACAAATGAACACATATCTCCATCGCTAAACCATATACTACTGGTGTATTTTTTAATGGATCACCAAATGTTTCTTTAACCCATTTATTAAATAAGTCAGTGTCTTGATAAGGAACCCCCGGTTTAATGCTTTTAACGCCTCCGTTTTCTCTTATCCATAAAGGACTGTGCATACATTTAATCCATCTAGTTCCAGTTAAAAGTTCTTTGGGAACTATTGAATCATAACTATTATTATCAGGGTTTGTTGTTTCTGTTTTATGACCAAGCCTTTCAAGACGATAATCAGAAACAACCTCAGCGGTTTTAATGTTATTTTCTTTTAAAAAGGGGAAAAACACATTTTTAAGAAAAGAAACACTTTTACCTTTTGCATAGTCTGTAAATCCTCTTTGTAAATCTATTGAAACAAGTTTTAACATTTTTCATCCTCCTGCTTCTTATTTTTAAACAAAGTAACAAATCTTGAATCAAAATTTGGTTTTAAATGTTTTTCTGCTGTTAAATTATTACGATCTCTAATATTAATATCTGTTTTCTTTATTAATATTTCAGCAATTTCATAATTATTTCTAATACATGCTTTATGTAAAGCTGTAAACCCATTATTATCTTGTTGATTTACACAAGCTCCATTTTCATATAAATACTTTACTCCTTGTTTAAATCCACCCCATGAACAAACCATTAATGGTGTATTTCCTCTATTAACACCTTTTGATCCATAATCAATATCAACACCATTTTCTATCAAAAGTTTAAGCATTCTCATATCTCTTATTTGACAAGCATGTAGTAAAGGAGTAAATTGATATTTTTGTTCATCAACTGCATCAGTATCTAAATCATCAAGTTTCTTTAAAAAGTAATTTTCAATTAATTTAAAATCACGATTTCTAATAGCTTGTATTAAAGGGGTATACCCTGTACTCGAATCAACTTTATTAATATCAACATTTGTTAAATCAAAGTTTTCTAATTCTTTATGTTTTCTTAATTTTACAAGAGAGTAAAATTTTTGTGTCTTTAAAACATCAATATTAGCTATCTTATTACGAAACTTCTCATCATACTCTTTTGGAGTTAAACATTGTAGGTTATCAATATCTTTACCTATTAAACTAAATAAAACATCATCAGAAAGTAAATAAACTCGATCATGAACCGATCTATTTGCACGATCAATTGCAACTTGAATTATCTTTTCATCATTAATACCACTTTTTGTTGTAGACTCAGATAGAGTTAACTTATTAGCATGTTTTTTTGAATAATCACTAATTGTAGACATTGCTAACCAACTTCTTTGTTTGATTGCTGGTCTACCAGAATCTTTTTGATAGTTTAATTCATTAATAACTACTCGTGGAATAATTATTTCATCAAAATTATTATTTAACTCTTTAATGATTGCTGGTCTTTTAATTAATATAGACGTATCTACAACAACAGCTTGAACCATTCTTTTACCGTGACCAATTAACATTTCTACTGAAATATTAAAAACATCAGCTAATAATGCAAGTTGTGAAGACAGTGGTTCTGATTCTCCGTTTTCCCATTTTGATATTGTTGGTCTTGCAACATTAATTTTATCCGCTAAGTTTTGTTGGGACCATTGTTTAGCTTCTCTATTTAATCTAATATTAGTTCCAATTACTCTTCTATAATTTTCCATAACATCCTCCGTTTGTAAACTTCTGTAACATTTTCTTCTTAATATTTGAAATCATCGCCTTCTTGTAACTAATATTAACCATTATTTTTTTCTTTTGCAAGACTTTATTTGCTTTGTTATAAATTTTTACCGTGCTGTAAAGGTAAATATCAATATTTGCTATTTTACTGTTTAAAAGTCATTTTTATATGTAAATTAAAAAGTCAGATATCCGATGTGTTTGACCTATATTTATTTTCCTTACCCCTTATTGTTAGACTTAATAAAACTTAACCTACATCTTTTTTAATATTTATAAAAAGCAAAGTTCAACAACAAAAATCTTGAGGTTCAACATTTAATCATTAACTTCTTTTAACTTATCAAATATTAATTCAATTATCTAAAAATGACTTTTTTATAAAATGATGCTATACTTTAAATAAATGGAGGTATTTATGGACAATACAAAACAACAAGAAAAAGAAAAGAAACTATTTAAATTATTTAAAGATTACTTTTATCTAAATGAAGAATTGAGACATTATCAATTAAAACCAGATATATCGGTTCATGATTTTGCTTATATTGAAAGAGAATTAATTAGAGTTAGAAAAGAAATAAATGAATTAGAAAACGAATAATATTATCACGTATTAAATTTAAAAAGGACCTAATAAAATAAGAATTTAATTATTCTTGTTAATTTATATGGTCCTTTTTTTATGTACCAAGAACATGCTTTTAATTTCCCTTTAAAACTTAATCTCTTGCGTTTTTGCATAAAAAAACCTCCAAAGTAAGCTTAAAATAATTTCGCGCTTAATTTTTGTTAAATCATTATATTAAGCATTTATATTATTTAATGTGTCTACTTTGGAAGTATCATATCAGCCCTCAGCAGCTTTTTTAATTTAGAGTGTTAATATTTGACGTTTACATAATATGATTACTATCACGTTATAAAATAAAAAAAGGTCTGACACATATTGTATCAAACCGATCATCTTATATGTGTTTGTAAACCTATTTTGATACACTAGCGCACCCCTCTAAAATTCAGCGCACCCCCGAAATGGATGTCTTTGTTAAGCCATTTTAAATTCCAACAAAATAAAATCCGTTATATGATTTTGAAAC
>DUUN01000462.1 GCA_012841535.1 Gallicola sp.
TATGACTATAGCCTGTTAATTTAGCTAATTGTCTTTGTGATATTTTTTTCTTTTCTCTCGCTTCCTCAATAATACTTTTTAGTTTATCATTATTCATTTACTAAACACCTCATTTATATTTGGCTTATTATTGCACTTATATATTCATTTTAGCACATATCAAATATTATTACAATATTTTTGTCCGAAAAAGTTGACAAATTATTTTTGTGATGATACTATATAATCGTCTGATATATCGGACAATTTAAAATATGTAAAATAGTCCTAATGAGGATGAATATAGGAAGGCCTATTTAAAAAGAAAGGAGGTACAATATGTGGAACGAAATCAAAAAAATTAATGAACTTGAAGTTGATGTAGAAATAGTTGAAGGCATATGTAAATTAATGGAATTAACTGGTGAAGAATATGAAGATTTAGAAAGAAGATTCCATGTGTTAGACTGCTATGAATCTACTCCAGCACATAAAAATCATCAAAGGATGGCTTTATACTTCATAAGATATGAAATTAATAGACTTACTGGAAATGTAAAAAAAGAAAAGCTTAGACAAATAAATCAAAAGTAAAGGAGGTTGATATATGTCAGCAAATGAAACATTAGAAATATTATCTAAACAATGGTGTAATCTACAAGATTTAATGAAACTAACAAATGTAGGCAGAAATTCTGCTTTAAAGATTAGAAAGGAAATAAAAACAGAATTGGAAAGTAAAGGTTATACTCTACCACCCAATTTAATACCAATGTGTGAAGTTGTTAAGAAATTAAAAATCAATATTTCTTATTTACAAAGAATGGCTAAGATGGAGAGTTAATGAAATCTATTGAAGATATAAAACAATTTGAAAAAAAAGACAACATTATTAACGGAATAATGAAGTCTAACGGATTATATTGTTTAGTTGCAGAGCCTAAAGCTGGAAAATCTTTTCTGGCTTTGCAACTAGCCTATTCTTTAGCTAATAATAAACAATTTCTTGGATTCGATGTAAACCCTACTCCTGTTTTATATATTAGTACAGAACTAACTGAAAATCAATTAAGTGAAAGATTAGATATTACTAAATATACATTTAATCCAAATAGTTTCTTCTTTTTAGAAAAAGATGAAAATCACAAATTATGTATTAGAGATGATTTATTACTTGAACTAAGAGATTTCTCAGAAGAATGTCATGGCAGATTTGTTATCATCGATATCATGTGTGGTATAGATTATGGGTATGAATTAGATATTAATAATTATAATGATGTACTTAAAAATATGTTTAGTAAATATCGAGATTTAGCAAATAAATATAATTTAACATTCTTACTAATTCATCATCTAAATAAAGAAGGTAAAACTTTAGGAAGCATAGGAATAGATGGTAATATGAATGGAATATTAACTTTAATAGATAATAAAGACAAAACATATACATTAAAAATTATTAATAGAGACTTTGAAAGTATTACGTTAGATTTAATAAAAAATGATAATTTAGTTTTTGAAGTTATTGATGAGGATACTAAAGAACTAGATTGTAATTTAAATATATTTATGAAATATGTAATTAAGAAAAAAGAAATAACTTTTACACCTGCTGAA
>DUUN01000256.1 GCA_012841535.1 Gallicola sp.
GAAATATTAGGTGATGCGATTAAAAACTCAATTAACATTTTACTTATGGTATCAGGTTTTATAATATCTTTTTCCGTATTTATTAATTTACTTGACGTGCTAAATGTAACTACTGTCTTTAGCAAATTCACACGTATAATTGTGCCTTATTTTGGAATATCCGAAAAATCATTACCTGCTATGTTAAAAGGTTTTTTTGAAATAACTACCGGAATAAAAAATATCGGATCATTAAAAACAATTACTTTAACTGAAAAATTAATTATTACAAGTATTATACTTGGTTGGGGCGGACTATCGGTACATTTACAGGTTATAAGTATTTTAAGTAAAACAGATTTAAGTATAAAAATATATATTATTGGGAAATTGCTACATGGACTGATATCAGGTATGTATACTTTTGCTTTACTACATTTAATAAAACCAGATATGATTGTTTCATATTATTTCATTGACAAATTAAAGAATAATATATCTTACAGCCCGCATATGTGCGCTGCTATTTCAATATTTTTATTATCAGGAATTATTATTTTAATTCTTATTATAATCCTATCAACAATTTTTTTATTTTATATTAAATATATTCTGTCGCTAATTAAACAATTAAAATGCTGAATAAACATACAGTTTAATATATTACTTCCTTAATTCTTGCCTATTGCTATGAAGCACGTCCAATGTTTCATTCATTATTTTTTCTAAGTTTTCCAGTATGTCATCTGCATATCTTTTGGTTCCGATTCTTATATCTCTGGCGTTTTTTTGTGCATTTGAAATAATCTCATTTGCTTGTTGATATGCCCTCTTTGTTATTTCATGCTCATTAACCAAGGCAGAAATTTTATCTTCTGCACCTTTAATTATTTCATCCGCTTCTTTTTGTGCTTCAGCTAATATCCTGTTTCTTTCTTCTTTTATCCATTTTGCTTGTTTTAAATCATCAGGTAACTTAAGACGAATTTCCTGTACCATGTTTATTAGTTCTTTTGTTTTTACTATGCTCCGTCCTGAAAACGGAAGAGGTATTCCCCTTTCAATAACATCTTCTAAAACATCAATCAGAACCAATATCTCCATCTTTATTCCTCCTTAATCTTCGGGGTTTTTGCCTGCTTTTTCCAAAGCTTTTTTCTTAATCTGAGGTATTATCTCATCTGGCACAAGTTCTTTTAAACAACCACCTAAACTTGCAACCTCTTTAACTACACTTGAACTTAAATATGAATATTGACTGCTTGTCATCATAAATAAAGTCTCTATACCAGGTTCTAATTTATTGTTCATAAGAGCCATCTGAAACTCATATTCAAAATCAGAGACAGCTCTAAGCCCCTTAATTATGACTGTTGCATTCTTTTTTTTCATATAATTAACTAGCAATCCTGAAAAACAATCAATTTCAACATTATTATAATTTTTTGTAACTTTCTTTAAAAACTCAATCCTTTCATCAATAGAAAACATAGGTTTTTTTTTACTGTTTTTAAGTATGCTAACTATAACCACATCAAAAATCTTACTTGAACGCTCTATAATATCCAA
>DUUN01000520.1 GCA_012841535.1 Gallicola sp.
TACAATTTAAAATTATCTGAAACATCTAAACTGATATTTCCACTATTATAATTCATTTTTAAATTAAATTCACTGGTTTTTTCATACCAAGTTTGGTTGCCCCAATCCTCAGCACGATTTTTAATTCTATAACCAAAATAGGTTATTTTATTTTCACCATTACCGAAGTCTCCATCATATATTTTTGCGTTTAATATTAGAAACACATTTGTTCCTACTGCATTCTCTCTTTGTGTTTCTAGTTTTGTTATACTAGGTGGCAAATAGTCTATTAGGTTGATTATTTTTGATACACTAGTTTTTAGTCCTCTACTGTCGACTACAGTAACATTTGTTGAAGAACCATCTACGGAATTAATTATTTTTTCAATTGTCCCTGAACTATCTAATTCCTCTGCTGTTTTTGTTCCGACTGTGAATATGTATTTACTAATACTAGCACTCTTTTTTGGTACTGCTTTATTTCCACTGTCTATGGTAAATTTGATATTAGAAAACACCTTAATAAAGTTATTTCCACCTGTTAAGTTATAAACAATTGAATTCATTTCAGTAATAGCAAAGTTGCTAAATTCTGGGGATACTAAAGAACCATTTATTATTGCTCTTCGTGATGTTTCAGTTATTCCTAAACTTGTTTCATTATAAAATGTCTCACAGGTTATTTTTGCTATTCCCTCAAGTGAATTAGGGATTACTGCATATATATTATCTGCATTATATGTTATTGTTGCATTAGTATCTATATTTGATACTGTTTGAATTAATGTACCATTAACATATAATCTTAAAGTGTGTTTGAAATTAGCACTTGCTCTAGAAATTGTTACTGGTATATCATTTCCTACAACAAAATCTTCAAAGTTACAATAAGATTTTCTCGGAATAAAAGGTAAGTCAAAAGTTGCACTTGCTTCTGCTGTTGTTAAATATGGCGAGTTATCCATATTCCAACTTGAACTTATAGTAATTTTTTTATTCCCATCATCGTTGTGTGGAATTTCTATATTATTTCTTGTAACGAGTACCTTACGAGCATATTTACGGAAATCATAACCACTAACAACTGCACCGTAATCTACTCCATCGATGTTTAGTGATACAGTAGTGTTACCTAGATTATAATATCCAGTACCTTTTATCTTTTCAGCGATTACACTTATGCTAGTAATTATTGTTTTGTTTTCTGCTATATTTGGACTTGTTTCGTATTCTATCCAAAATCTATAATTACTACCTGCTGTACCGTTTACTTTTCCATTTATTACTGCCATAACTACACCTCATACCTTATCGTTATTTTTCTTGTACCCGTATTAATTTGTTTTTCAACTACACTATTTAATTCAAACTCTTCAGTTCTAATTTTTTTGCCATAAATTTCATCTTGATTTATATTAAATACGGTTGTGTCTTTATATGTCGCTTTAATCTCGTCCTCATCAATAAACATTTTGTTGTTATCTTTTGTAATTTCTAGTCCTCGTGAACCAAAATAACCATTTCTACCAAAGATTTCGTTTTGGTTGGAACTCCATGCAGTATAATCACCATATTCCAGTTTTAAGTCTCCAAAATCTACTGTTCCTTTTGGATATAAGAAAGGACTATATTCATCATTCTCTAAGGCTACATCGTTTGTAACATCTAAAAGTTCCCAACCTACAAATGTATCGCCATCGAAAATTGGCCTTTTAATTTCGTTTGTTACAGGATTTCCCCAATATCTATCTTTATATGGTTCAGGTTCTGTTTCACTTTGGTCTACATAGATAATTCTTATATCAATTTCGAAATAAGCGTATTTAGTAACATAATTGTTTTTATTTATCCCAAAAGTCCAAAAACGACTATCGTAGCTCGTTCTTGAATATAGAATATCTGTGGTAATATCTACAAAACCTATTTGGTCGTCATATACTTCCCACTGTTCGGTTTCATGGTTATATTTATGTAGTTGTCCGAATGAATCATCTTCTTCTAATTTCAACCAAAGTTTTTCAGTATCTTCTGGTTCGATTTGTGAAGCATTTCCATAAACTAATCGCTTTTGATTTTGATTATATATTTTGATTTTTTCTAAACTTAAATTTCTTGCGTCATTATCAGCATAGAATTTTCCAATAGTAAAAATTTCATTTTCATTAACTAAACTATCGGCAACATTGTCATATAACAACGAAAGATACACATCAATTTTTCCATATTCTAGATTATTTTTAATCTTATAAGATAAAGTCATAAATTCTTCATCTTGATTTATTGGAATAATTTTTGTTACTAATGGATAAGATATACCGCCTTGTTGTCCTGTTCCATCAACATTAAATTGTACTTTTCGACCGCTTGCATAGTTAGTCTCTGTTTCTTGATTTTCTACAATTTGTAGGTATTGTTTAAGACCATCTTCCATATCATCGTAAAAAGTGGATTTTTTCCAGTCTGTTTCTTCCCAAATACCATCTATATATTGGTAAATCACACCTGCTTTATAAATATCAAAATCTTGTGTACAATACCATAAAAAATAATTACCTATTCCAGTTGGAGGTATTGGTGCTTCATATATTTCAAAATTAGGTAACATACTCCAATCATTAAAATCAAAAAACATAGTGTTGGAAAATAGATTGTTTCCTGATTTTTCTGTTGTTATTTTCAGACCATCTATATTTTGCTCAAATATAGTCATTTTATTTTCAAAATTTTCTGTATTTTCTGTGATTGTTGTTTTAATTCCATTTACTGTTTGATTCATTTCAGTAATTTGTTTTGTATTGCCTTCGGTTTGTTCTGCAGTTATTTTTAATTCCGCATTTGTTCTATCAAATTCACTTTCGATTTTCTTGATGATTTCATTTTTACCTATTAATTTTGTTTCCTCTTGCTTATCTGTTTTTATTTGTAGACTATATCCTCCAACCCATTGCCCACCATAACTCATAGAATATTGAGCGATTGTTGGATATTCGTTAAAATCATCAGCAAAAGTAATTATATCTCCTGCTCTTACTGAACTATCCATCGGAGCATTAGGAACATTTAATAAATAAAATTCAAAATCTACTATTAAATCATATATATTTTCCACAATTTCTTCCGATGTTATAAAGGTATTAGTTGAATCTAGGTATAAAGTTGTTCCGTTATCATCTCCAAATTCCCATTTAACTACTCCGTTATCATAAACAACTCTCGTTATGGTCTTTTTTTCTCCTAAAATAAAATCGGAACATTCATCTATATCTATTTCTTTGATAGAATCTTTTTTATAAGGTTTAAATGATTGTTTACCATTAGGGAGTATAATCGCATACCCACCCTGTAATTCGGCTATATAAGATAGGTATTTGCGTGCCTGAATAGTGTTATCATACCATTCAACTTCTATATCGTTTATAAACTCATATTCATCATCATATTCAACACCTGCTTGAACACACATATCATGCCAAATATCACTTAAATAACATACTTCTTCGTTTTCGTGTTTAGCATTTATAATCCCACTTGCATCATAATTAAAATTAAAGTTTATTAATTTATCTACCAAAGTATAGTTATATACATACCTATCTTCAGTAAAACTATCTACCACTAAATAAAAAGTAGTATTATCATCTTCAATCTTAACATCGGTTGGGTGATTAGCTACCATTGCTTTATTTACACTTAATTTAAAAGAATTACAAGCAACACTTCCTAGTTTAAAACTATCAGTAA
>DUUN01000331.1 GCA_012841535.1 Gallicola sp.
GAAACCGGAAAGTTTTTAACTCTAATTGCTGAAAATCATGGTTTTAAATTAAACACTGTATTTTTGGATAAAATCAATGACAACAGTAGATCTTTAACTACAGCCAGAAATACATATAGTGGCATTATTTTGAACGATCACATTATTATTTGGGATAAAGTTGGTGATAATAATGTATAATTCCATTAAAACAATTAGATATATGGGAAACAAAAACAAATTATTAGATTTCATAATTCCCGAAATATTAAATAACTCATCTAAAGACGATGTCATTTGTGAATTGATGGCAGGAACAAATTGTATATCATATGCATTAAAAGATAAAAGAAAACTATACACAAATGATATTCAATACTACAGCTATATAATTTCAAATGCATTGATCAAAAACAATTCAAAAACTATAAATTCAGAAAGTGCAAAAAAAGATCTTGAAGAAAAATTCAAAACAAATTTAGTGAAACACGAATATAACTTTTTTGAAAAAAACTATTCTGATACATACTTTTCTTCTAATCAATGTATAGAGATAGATTCAATAAGATATGCAATCAATTTTATAAATGATATGGATATTAAAAGTTTGTATTTAGTTGCGCTTATGAATGCTATGTGTGTATGTGAAGTAACATCTGGTCATTTTGCTCAATATTTACCATCTGATCACCCCAGATTAGAAAAAATAAAGCATAAAAGTATTTGGGATGAGTTTTTAAAGAAATGTAATGATTTTAAAAAAATAGTTTTTAGCAAGTTCGAAAATAAGTGCTTTAATCTTAATTATGAAGAATTAATAAAACTTCCAGAATTTAATGATGTGAAACTTGTTTATGTTGATCCCCCATATACAGGGGAACAATATTCAAGATTCTATCATGTGCTTGAAACTATTTGTAAATATGATAATCCTAAACTTGAATTTAAAGGATTATATAGAACAGACAGATTTACATCATCATTTTCTCTAAGGACAAAAGCTTTTGATGAATTTGAAAAATTATTTTCAGCATTAGCATCTAAAAACAAGAAAATTGTATTAAGCTACTCTACAAAAGGTTTAATAAAAGAATATGAAATGGAATATCTGCTAAAAAAGTATTTTAAAAATTGTGAAACCAAAAGAACTAGCTATAATCATTCTACTCAAGGAAAAGGTAATATTAACTTAGAAGAATTATTATTTATTGCTTACAATTAAAAAGGATTACGTCATCATAATCCTTTTTTCTATTCACCAACTTCTACTTTTTTGTATGTAAAATCTTTCCAATTAACCTCATATGCTTTCTTTTGACCAGTATTTTTGTCAGTGCATAAAAATACTTTCGGTATATTGTCTATATATTCAGATACATATGGAGAAAAGACTTGTTTAATTTTTTCAAAGTTCCACTCTTCCTCAGCATAAAGCCATGCATTTTTCCAAGCCGTACTTTTGTAGTGTTCATGTAAAATATAGTTATTCCATTCATGTTCTAACTCTAATTTTTGCTTTGTACCACCTGCAAATTCAAGTATAACATCAGCGCCTCCTGAC
>DUUN01000087.1 GCA_012841535.1 Gallicola sp.
AGAGAATTAAAAGAGACAATATTGCCGATCCCAAAACGAAAGAGAAAACAGAAAATGCGTCCCCGAATAGAAAGAGAAGGATTAGAGGAGGCTGGATATGTTCGACAAACGAAGGAAAAAATTAAAACAAATGAGTCGTAATCAGAAAAAACCAACGAGTATGATTGCGGCTACAAAGCCTAATTCAAGAGTGGCTGAACAGTTTAAAACGATACGAACGAATATACAGTTTTCGATGGCCACTAAAAATTTACAGACGATTTTATTTTCATCATCCGGACCTTTTGAAGGCAAGTCAACGATTTGTACAAATGTCGCTTCAGTTTTTGCAGATCAAGGGAAGCGAGTACTTGTAGTAGATGCAGATATGCGTCTTCCTTCGATTGCTAAAATTTTTCATTTAGAAAATAAAGTGGGACTAAGTACATTAATGACGTCAAAACATTTAAAAGTAAAGGAAGCCATTCAACATGTAGAATCCGTTCATCTAGATGTCTTACCCAGTGGGATTGTTCCTCCAAATCCCTCAGAATTATTAGCTTCAGAACGTATGGATGAGATTATCCAAGAACTTAAACAAGAGTATGATTTGGTGTTATTTGATTTACCACCTATTGTTTCTGTTACCGATGCACAAATTTTAGCGACCAAAATAGATGGGGTAATCCTGGTTATTCGCAAAGATATTGCAGATGTTGAAGATGTCTACAAAGCAAAAGAATTATTAGAGTTAGTAAATGCCAATGTGTTAGGGGCTATTTTTAATGGTGAAACAAATAATTATGACTATTCAAACTCTTACTATCGATAAGTAAAGCACTTTTTTAATAGGAGGATATAGAATATGTACCCTTATGCAAAGAGGATTATTGACTTTATCTCATCCTTAATAATCCTTATTGTTTTATCGCCTTTGTTCCTTTTTGTCGCCTTATGCATAAAATTTGATTCCAAAGGACCTGTATTTTTTAGACAAGAACGAATAGGAATCCATAAAAAAACTTTCATTATTTACAAATTTCGAACGATGCATGTAAATACTCCTAAGAATATACCGACAGCTAGACTCTTAAATCCAAAAAAACATATTACAAGAGTGGGTAAATGGTTAAGGAAATTAAGTATCGATGAATTCCCACAATTATTTAATATTCTTAAAGGAGAGATGTCCATTGTAGGTCCCCGACCGGTTATTCCAGCTGAAGCAGAGCTTATACAAGCAAGGATGAAATTAGGTGTTTACTCTATTCTTCCTGGAGTAACAGGATTGGCGCAAATCAATGGACGAGATTTAGTAGGCATTCAAAAAAAAGCACAACTAGATGGTGATTATGCTAAAAAACAAAGCTTTATCTTTGATCTAAAAGTATTCATGAGTACAATTGCTTATGTTTTGAAAATGAATGATATTGTAGAAGGGATTATGGAACTACCGGATTATACAGAAAAATTACCTAAAATACGCAAAAAGATATTAATGCTTGGCAATTCAGAAATTGTTATCTACAATTTCCGTTTAGAATTGGTAGAAAGATTGTTAGCTGATGGACATGAAGTGATTATTTCTTCACCGCACGGCGA
>DUUN01000645.1 GCA_012841535.1 Gallicola sp.
ATGGTGGATTCCGATGGTAATTATGGTAAATGTATCATAGTTCCTAGAGTTGAAGAAGAAGAAGAAGAAGAAGAAGAAGAAGAACCAGTAACTCCATAAGTTAATCAAAAAACTAATATAATTATAAGGGTAGATGTCTTCATTGTCTACCCTTATTTTTTAAAAATTTTTTTCAAAATTAACACAAAAGGTTCGTTTTATTAAAACATTAAAATATCACAAATGGTGGTGATTAATTTTGACAGTTTATAACGCAGGTACTACACCTCATAGACAACAATTTTATGCTTTATCTACTGATATTAAACCAACAAATGCTTATATAGGAGATAGACTTTATATTTTAGATACAGGAGAACATCAAATTTGGGATGGAACTGCATGGACAGAGTATTTCTTACCAACAAATTATGTTAAATCTGAACAATAAATAGTTAGGGTAGTTGAGAATAAAAACATCTCCTACCCTTTCACTTTAGGATTAGGAAGGTGAATGGTATTTCAGAATATATTTGGGCATTTGACTTATCTATGGATGATAGTGGCATTGCTATTTTCGATAATAAAGCTAATCCAATACATGTATGTTCAATTAAAACTAATGAAAAACAAACTCATGGAGAAAGACTTAAATATATCGCTGATAAAATTTTAGAGTTAAGAGAAAAATATCCTACAAAAATAATTGTGATTGAACGTGGGTTTAGTAGATTTAATACATCCACTCAAGTTATATATAGGGTACATGGTTTAATCAACTACCTTTTTGCTGATTGTCAACAGATATATTATCCACCTAAAAAGGTAAAAAGTTTTATATTAAATGGAAACGCAACAAAGAAACAATTAAGAGAAGAAATTAAAAGAAGGTATCCTGATATAGAATTTAATAAGATTGAAAAGAAAAATAAAAAGACTAAACAAATAACTATTGAAGAAAATGAAAATGAGTCTGATGCGGTAGCAGTTGGTTTGACTTATTTTATTGATAATAAATTGATTAAATGGTAAATAAACTACTAAAATAAAAATAAATTTGAGAACAAAAGGAGATTAAATATGAATATCAAAGAATTAAAAGAAAAGCTTCAAAATGATGGCTTCATAGATTTTGGGGAATTACATATTAAAACCTACCTTCCTTTAATCCACAAAAAAATATTGGTGGATAATATTTGCACTGATCTTATTGAATATGACGAAAATGGTTTAGCTTTTGTAAATGAAATACAGAAAAAAATTAGTATATCTGTTGCAGTTTTAATTAATTTTTGTGACATTGAAATTTTAGAAGAAGATAATATGGATGATGTAATTGAAACATTAGATTTATTATTTGAAACTGGTAAATACAGTGAAATTGAAGAATATATTGGTAATGATTTAGATGAGTTAAAATTAGCAATTGAAACAGAAATTGAAAATATAAAGCTAAGAAATAATAGTCTAGAATCTATTGTAGCTAAAGGTTTGAATAAGATTATAAATACTCTTCCAAATGATAAGCAGATAAAGAAATTAATAGCTGAAATTCCGAAGCAGATCAACAAAATAAAACCTGAGCAACTAGGGTTAATTAAGGATATGGTAAAACAACAAAATATTAAGTAGGTGGTGAATTTGGCTAAGTCATTCTCAAATTGGGGACAATTAGAGAAATACTTGAATGAGGTAATCTCATTTACACTTCAAGATGAAGTAGCAAATGAAGTTGTAGAAGTAATGACTGAAGATGATGGAGTTATTGATAAAGAAGTTTATGATAAATATACACCTTACAACTTAGCAGGAACAAACTATCATTATCATAGAACTTATAAATTAAAAGATAAAAGTAATTTTGAAAAATTAATGCTTGATAAAAACACCTTATCAATTAGAAGTACAAGAAATGAAGATGGTAGAGATATTACTAGTGTAATTGAATATGGAAAAGGATATACATGGGGGAAAGCTAGTGGTTATACTAGAGATTTAGATAAAGAAATTGGTGCTAGACCATTCCATGAAAAAACTAAAGAAGAATTATTAAGAAGTGGCAGACATATAGAAAGTTTAAAAAAAGGATTAATTAAGCGTGGATTAGAGGTTTTATAATTACAATAAAATAGTAATTTTGTTTAATTAGAGTAGGTTTTAGAGGTTATTTTTACACCTCTCCCTACTCTTTTAATTTTGAAAATAACTTTGTTTATATAGATATTCTAGATATTGGAAAGGAAGTGATAGACAATGGCTAAAATAAATAAAAACATGTTACGACCACTAGCAGAAAAACTATATGAAATAACGGATGAAATGTGGAATACTATTAATTCAGAAAATCGTGAATTAGTTGAAGAATATCTAACTGTAAATAGCCAATTATCAGAGAAAACTAAAAGTGTATACACATCGGCACTAAGGCAATTCTTTTGGTTTGTTTTTGAAGAACTTAAAGATAAGCCATTTTACAAAATAACTAAAAGAGATTTTTTAAAATATATGAGTTATTTACAAGAAAGAGGATTATCTTCAAGTGCTATTGGACTGAGAAAATCTAGTGTATCTAGTTTTTGTAATTATATTGAAAATGTTGTTGCTGATGATGTAGAAGAATATAAAAATTTTAGAAATTTTACACGTGGTATGCCAGCTGTTGCAAAGAACCAGGTTTATGATAAAGTTCCAATTACATATGAAGAATACGAGATTTTAATGAAAGAACTAGAGAAAAAAGAAGATTATTTAGGTTTAGCATGGGTGGCTACTGCTTTTAATGTTGGTAGTAGGCGTGCAGAAATAATACAATTTAAAACTGAAATATTAGATTATCCTATACAAGAAGGACAAAATTATATCATATCAAATACTGTCCGGGGAAAAGGAAAATCAGTCGATGGTAAGCCTTTAAAATTTATGATACCAATAGATGTATTAAATTATATGAGATTATGGGTAGAAAATAGAAAATATGATTCTGAGTATATATTTGTAACTAAATATGGTGGAAAAGTTAAACCTATTTCTGCAAATTGGGCTAATTACTTTTGTAAAAAAACATTATCTCCTATTCTTAATAAGAGGGTGCATCCCCACATGTTTAAGGCTTCTTGTATAACTCATCTATTAGAACAAGGTAAAGATCTAAAATTAATTTCCAAGTATGTGGCACAGCACGAAGATACCGCAACTACTTCGGGATTTTATGACCTAAGAGATTTTGAAGAAGAAAAAAATAGTATTTTTGATTAACATAAATCCCTCATTTTATATTAACTTTAATAAAATATAAAAATAAGAATACTAATCTCCTATTGTGTTTATAATATATATATAATATTATATTAATATAAGGAGGTTGGGAAATTATGAGAAACAAAAAAATATTGGTTTTACTTGTGTGTTTGACTTTGATTTTTAGCGTTGGATGTGGCACTAGTGCCAATACTAATACCAATAGTGAACCTGACGCAAGAGAAAAAGAAGTAGTAAAACTAGTTGCTGATTTGAAATATAATGAAGCCAGAGATAAAACAAAGGATTTATACAAGGGTAGAGAACAGAATAAAATGTTAAAATGGATTGACGAAATGGAAGAGTTGGGAAAGAAAATAGAGATGCATGAGAAGAATATATCACAGACGCTTAAAGAAATTGAAGCATTTTATCCTTCTAGCAAGTTGGAAATTCAGCCAGAACACAGATATAAATCTAAAGATGGATATGGCTATGTGGTAGGCAAAGTTAAAAATGTTAGTGATGCTAGTATTACCTATTTTGAAGTGGTTGTAGATTTATTGGATGATAAAGGAAATATTCTTCATAGCGAATACACCAATGATGGATTAGAGTTGAAACCTAATGCAATGAGGGAGTTTGAAATAATGTTTAAAGACTCAGATGAATACGAGAAATATAGATTATCTATTGGCAAAGTGAAGTAAAATTTAATATTAATATCTAGAACACCTAGTAAATGGTGTTCTTTTTTATTGAGTGGAGGTATTATTATCTCCCTCTTTTTATATTTATGAAGGGAGTGAGATAATGGCTGATAATATTAGCATTCTTATACGTGCGATTTTAGAAAAATCAAGTAAAACACAATTAGAAAATGAATTGAAGAATATAGAGCAAAAACTTAAACCAATTAATATAAAAGCAAATACAGATAGTTTTAAAGAATTTAAAGACGCTTCTGGTGAAACATATAAAACAATTACAAACATAACTAATGAATTAGGTCAACAAGTTTCTATTACTCAAAAAATGGGTGAAGAAACAGGACGTACAATATTAACAAATTATAAAAAACAACGTGAAGAATTACAAAAGATTAATACAGAACAATCTAAGTATTGGTCGCAAAGAGTTAAAGAAACTGTTTCTGCTATGACACAAAAGCCAGATGAGTTAGCTAAAATGGCAGATTACTATAGGCAATTAGAGGTTAGTTCTGAAAGATTAACCACACAAACACACAAACAATCACTAGCACAAAAAGATTTGCTCACTCAAATAAAAAGTATACGTGGAAAAGATTCTGCATTTATTAGTGAAGAAAATTTAGTTAGATTAGATAGGCTTGAAAAGGGCATAAATAAACTTGACCCTGCACACAAAAATTTTACTAGAGGTCTAAACTCTGCAAAATCCCAATTGAAAAGTATTAATGCTGATATAGGCATTTATAAAAAACAAGTTCAAGATGCTAGTAAATTTACCAATATATGGGGACAAAGTTTATTTGACGCTGGAAAGAAATTCGCTGGATGGATGCTTGTAGCTACACTCATTATGACTCCAGTTCGTGCATTTAGACAGGGTATCCAAGATTTAAAAGATATTGATACCGAATTAATTAACATTGCAAAAGTTACTGAATATACAAAGAATGAAATGAAAGAGCTTGCACAGGCTGCTGTGCAAGTAGGACATGAATTTGGTAGAACGGCACAAGAATACTTACAAGCAGTAACAGAGTTTGCACGGGCTGGATTTGGTCAGCAAGCAGAAGAATATGCTAAACTGAGTTTACTTCTACAAAACGTTGGTGATGTCACTGCCACAGTTGCAAATGAAACTTTACTTGCTGCTAATGCAGGTTTTCAATTAGAAGGAAGTTATGAATCGTTATTAGGGGTAATTGATAAATTTAACAATATTTCCAATAAAAACGCAACTACTGTAACTAAAATGTCAGATGCTATGAAGGTTGGTGCATCAGTTTTTCACTCTGCTGGTATGAGTATTGATGAAACTGTTGCTATTATAGGTACTGCTACTGCTAGTACGCAAAGGGCAGGTTCAGAAATTTCTCGTGCATGGCGTACAATTTTAATGAATATTAGACAGGTTGCAGATGAAGAAGC